>NCGI01000491.1 GCA_002256925.1 Polaromonas sp. 28-63-22 | reverse complement strand
CATTCTGGTGGACATAGCGACCAAAGACGCGCACTGGCTGCGCACATCGAGTGTGTTCACGCTGGTGCGCGGCATTGTTGGCGGCACCAACATTCGCGCTTACAGCGGGCTGCTCGATGACCCGGTGCTGCCGGCCGGTGCCGAGCGCACGCTGCTGGTGGGCGACGCTGCGGCAGAAATTCCGAAGGTGATTGCCGCCGCCAAAGAACTGATTGAAAACCTCAGCAGCCTGACCAGCAGCAGCGGTGCGGTCGGCACCAGCCTGGCCAATCTGCAGACGCTGACCGGGCGGCTCAATGGGCCCGGCGGCGCGCTCACGGTGCTGCTCGGCAGCGAGGCCGAGGCCAAAAAGATTGCGGTCACGCTGGACCGTACCAATGCCTTGCTGGCCCGGCTCGACAGCGTGGCGGCGAAGGTCGATGGCCTGGCCGCGAAAACCGATACCCAGGTGTTTGGCGCCAACGGTGTGCTGCCCGAAACCCGCGCCACCGTGGTGCAGCTCAACGCCATGCTCGCAGATGCCCGCAACAGCCTGAAGCGGGTCGATGGCATCCTGCAGGACGCGCAAGCCATCAGTTCCAACGCGAAAGACGCCACGGCAGACCTCGGTGTGCTGCGCGCCAACGTCGAGGCCAGCCTGCGCAAGGTTGACGGCCTGGTCAACGAGATCAATCGCAAGTGGCCGTTTGCACGCGACGCGGAGATCAAGCTGCCATGACGCACCCGATGGCACGGCCGGGCACGCGCCTGCCGGCGTTGCTCCACCTGACGGGCACGCGCCCGCTGCGTGGTCGCGCCCTGGCGGCCACGCCCCCGGCCGCACACTCGGGCGCGTCATGCGGTTTATTTGAAAATAGCTTTATGAAAACTTCGTTCTTTTCCGTTGTCGTCCTGGGGCTGGCCGCCTGCAGCAGCACGCCACCGGCCCCGGACTGGCAACTGGAGGCCAAGGGCTCGATGGACCGCGCGGTGGCCGCCTATCTGGAGGGCAACAGCCGCGTTGAAGCCGCCGAGCTGGCGCGTGCGCGGGCGCAGCTTTCGCGCACCGGCCGCGCCGATCTGCTGGGCACCGCCGAACTGCTGAACTGCGCGACCCGCGTGGCCAGCCTGGTGTTTGAGCCCTGCGCCGCCTTTGAAGCCCTGCGCCCGGACGCGACACCGCCGAACTGCTGAACTGCGCGACCCGCGTGGCCAGCCTGGTGTTTGAGCCCTGCGCCGCCTTTGAAGCCCTGCGCCCGGACGCGACGCCGGCGCAGATCGCTTACGCGAACTACCTGCGCGGCCAGGCGCAGCCGCAAGACATCGCTTTGCTGCCGGCGCCCCAGCGCGCGCTGGCCCAGTCCGCTGGTTCCGGCGCGGCCGATCCGCTGTCACGCCTGGTGGCCGCTGGCGTGCTGCTGCAAACCGGCCAGGCCAGCCCGGCCGTCATCACGCAGGCCATCGACACGGCTTCCGCGCAAGGCTGGCGCAGGCCGCTGCTGGCTTGGCTGGGCGTGCAGGCCAGACGTGCCGAGCTGGGCGGCGACGCGGCCGAGGCTGCGCGCCTGCGCCGGCGCATCGCGATCACGCAGGGCAGCGCCGCCGACGCGCCGAAAGCGTTGCCATGAGCTACACGCTGCGGCTTTTTGCTTTTGAGGACGCCTCGCCCGAACAACTGCGCGCGGCGGAGCAGCGTTTTCGCAAGGCGCTGGATGAAACCCTGGGCGACGCCGGCCTGGTGTGGCCGGTGCATGCCGCCTATGCGCGGCTGGTCAGCATTTACGGCGAAGCGCCGGCCGAGGACGTGATGAGGTCAGCATTTACGGCGAAGCGCCGGCCGAGGACGTGATGAGCCCGGAAGAAGAACTTGTGTTCAGGCAGTGGCAGGCCGCCGAACTGGCCGCGATGACGGCTGCGCTGGGTCCGGACCGCTACATGGGCGAGGCCCAGTTCGAAATCAGCGCCTGAGAGCTCCGGCAGGGCACGAACCGGCAGCACGCCAGTCGCTATAAAAACTATAGCTGCCAGCGCAGGTAATACCAGGGCTGCAGGCCTTTTTTATCATGAAATCAAGCAAGAAAGAGCTTAACTTTGACCGAATCCCGCGCCACCCCAACTGAACCACCCGTTGCGTTCGTTTTTGGCGACCCGACGACCACCCGCGAGGCCCGGTTGTGGCGCGGCGACGGCTGGACCGCCAAGGTCATCAAGAACGAAGACGACGACGGCTGGGCGGTCGCCATGATCAAGGACGGCGAGCCCGAGCCGGCGCTGATCGGC
>NCGI01000490.1 GCA_002256925.1 Polaromonas sp. 28-63-22 | reverse complement strand
GATGACCCGGCGCTCCAGCACGGCGAGCTTCGCGCCCGGTGCCTATGTGTTTCCCGGCGGCGGCATCGACGCGGCCGACGCGCAGGCGCACCCGCAGTCCACGCGCCGGGCTGGCCAGAGCGACGAACGCCTGACGCAGGCGATTGCGGCGATTCGCGAGAGTCTTGAAGAGCTGGGCGTGCTGCTGGCGCGGCATGCCGACGGCCGCCATGCCACCACCCAAGACATTGCTAGCCTCGACCGCCAGGCGCCGTTTGCGGCGCAATGCCTGGCGCGCGGCCTGACGCTGGCCGGCGACGAGGTCTTTGTGCTGGCGCACTGGGTCACCGACCGCGATCTGCCGCGCCGCTTCGACGTGCCGTTTCTGGTCGCCCGCATGCCCGAGGGGCAGGAGCCGGTGGCGGACGAATCCGAACAGTTCGAGCCGCTCTGGGTGCGCCCCGCCGACGCGCTGGCGCGGCACCGGGACGGCGCTTTCTTCATGATCTTTCCGACCATCCGGACGCTGGAGCGCCTGCAGCATTTCGATGCCGTGGACGCGGTGCTGGCCGCCTGCGCCAGCGAGCAGCCGCTGTGGTCCTCGTGCCCGCGCGCCGGCCTGCTGGGCGGCAAGGAAGCGCGCTTCATGGAAAGCGACACACCCTACGGCGAACTCGCCCTGACCTGCCCTGACGGACACATCGCTCACGCCCTGGACTGGCAGACGGCGCAGCCGGTGCGGCTACTGAAAAATGTCATGCGGCTGACGGCACCCAACCCCGGCATGATGACCGGGCCGGGCACCAACAGCTATCTGGTGGGCGACGCCGACAGCGGCTTCATCGTGATCGATCCGGGACCGGACGACGCGGGTCACGTGCAGCGCCTTTTTGACGCGGCGGCGGGTGACATCCGCGCCATCATCTGCACCCATTCCCACCCCGACCATTCCCCTGCGGCGCGGCCGCTGCAAGCCCTGTGCGTGCAGGCGGGCCGCGCCCGGCCACCGGTTCTCGGTCTCCCCTCGGCCGCCACGGCGCGTCCGGATTCGTCTTTCACTCCTGACCGGTCGCTATTAAATCAGGAGCTGCTCGCGCTTGATTCCATTGGGCTGCAGCACACTTTGAAGGTTATTTTTACCCCGGGTCATGCCGCCAACCACCTCTGCCTGGTGCTGCTTGAAGACGGCCTGCTGTTT
>NCGI01000489.1 GCA_002256925.1 Polaromonas sp. 28-63-22 | reverse complement strand
CGTCAACAGCCTGACCGGCCTGCAAACCCTGCTGTACAAGGAAGTCCTGCGTTTCTGGAAAGTCGGTTTCCAGACCGTCGGCGCGCCCGTGCTGACCGCCGTGCTCTACATGCTGATTTTCGGCCATGTGTTGCGGGGGCAGGCCTTGGTCTATGACAAGATCACCTACACCGCGTTTCTGGTGCCCGGCCTGGTGATGATGAGCGTGCTGCAAAACGCCTTTGCCAACAGTTCGTCGTCGCTGATTCAAAGCAAGATCATGGGTAGCCTGGTGTTCGTGCTGCTCAGCCCGCTGTCGCACTGGCACTGGTTTTTTGCCTATGTGGGCTCCTCGGTGGCGCGCGGCCTGCTGGTGGGCGCCGGTGTGTTCATGGTGACGGTTTTCTTTGGCCAGCCGGGTTTCGTCGCGCCGGTCTGGATTGCGGTGTTTGCGCTCCTCGGGGCGGCCCTGTTGGGCGCGCTCGGCGTGATTGCCGGGCTGTGGTCGGAAAAATTCGACCAGATGGCGGCCTTCCAGAACTTCGTCATCATGCCCATGACTTTTTTAAGCGGCGTGTTTTATTCGATCCATTCCCTGCCGCCGTTCTGGCAAAAAGTGAGCCACCTGAACCCGTTTTTCTACATGATCGATGGCTTTCGCTACGGATTTTTTGGCGTCAGCGACGCCTCGCCGTGGCTCAGCCTGACCATCGTCGGCACGGCACTGCTCGTTGTGAGCGCGGTGGCCGTCAACATGCTGCGCACCGGCTACAAGATAAGACACTAGAAATGAAGCCCCCACGTTCGCTCACTTCGTGTAGCTCTCTGCCCCCCGAGGGGGCCGCTGCGCCTGCGGCCTGGCAAAGCCAGTTCCGCGGCCCCTGTTTGCGCAGACACTTGCCTCCGTGCTTGGATAAATAAACTATGACTAGCGAAGAACTCCAAACCATCATTGCCGCAGGCTTGCCGTGCGAGCATGTCGAGCTGTCGGGCGATGGGCGCCACTGGTACGCGACGGTCGTATCCGCCGCGTTCGAGGGGCAGCGCCTCATCCAGCGGCATCAGCGGGTCTATGCCACGCTGGGCGGGCGCCTGCAGACCGACGAGGTGCATGCGCTGTCGATGAAAACCTACACGCCCGCCGAGTGGGCGGCCCTTCCGAAATAATGGATCACGAATCAAGAGGCGTGCGTTGAAAC
>NCGI01000081.1 GCA_002256925.1 Polaromonas sp. 28-63-22 | reverse complement strand
CCCCTTGAAGTACTGTCTGTCTGGTCAATCCCGGACACGGCACTTTGTTCCGCAAAAGCGGTGGGGCGTTTTTCAGAATTTGGAATTCAGGGCGGAATTACCGCAGCGAAAGCCAGATAATCGCGGCGGCTCCGGCCACGATCCGGTACCATGCAAAGGGCTTGAATCCCGAACGGCTGACGTAAGCCACGAACAAGCGGATGACCGCCAGTGCCACAACGAATGACACGACAAAGCCAACCGCGATTTCGCTCCAGCCAACGCCCAGCGTGCCGGCCATCACAGCCTCGCGGTTGTCGATCAGTTCCAGCGTGGTTGCGCCCAGCATTGTCGGAATGGCCAGAAAGAAGCTGAATTCAGCCGCCGTCCGCCGTTCAATCCCCATCGCCAGTGCGGGCCAGGAATCGGTGATCAGGTTCAGCCACAGGATTTGCGTGGCAAGCAGCGGCAGGACAACAGCGCCGTCCGGGCTCGTCAGGCCAATGACGCTGGCACCCACCACGCCCAGAAACACCGTCAGCACTTCGCCCATGTTCGACGACAGCAGGTAGCGCAAAAACTTGCGGATATTCTCGAAAATACTGCGGCCCTCGCGCACGGCCTCGACAATGGTTGCGAAGTTGTCGTCGGCCAGAATCATCTTGGCCGCTTCCTTGGTCACTTCCGTGCCCGTCACGCCCATGGCGACGCCAATATCGGCCGACTTGAGCGCCGGCGCGTCGTTCACGCCATCGCCGGTCATGGCCACGATGTTGCCGTCGGCCTGCAGCGCATCGACGATACGCAGCTTGTGCGCAGGTGATACCCGCGCATAGACAGACACCGAGCGCACCGCCTCGGCAAAGGCGGCATCGTCAAGCGCATCGAGCTCCAGACCGGTCAGCGCGCCGGCGCCCGGTTTCACGATGCCCAGGTCGGCCGCAATGCGGGCGGCGGTGCGCGGGTGGTCGCCGGTGATCATGAGCACCCGGATTCCCGCGCGGTGCGCCTGCGCGATGGCGACGGCCGCCTCTTCACGGGGCGGGTCGATCATGCCCACGGTACCGACGAAGATCAGGTTCTGTTCCAGCGACTCGGGCGCGTCCCGGTTTTCGTCAGCCCCCAGAGGGCGGTAAGCCACCGACAGCGTTCGAAGTGCGGCGCTGGACATCGCATCGACATCGGCAAGGAGCCTGGCCCGCAGCACATCATCGAGCTCGATGACCTTCATGCCAGACCGTGCGCTTGTGCAGCGGCCCAGCAGCACGTCGGGTGCACCCTTGGTGATCACGACCATCGTGTCGCCCTGCTCGTGGTCGCGCTCAATCGTGGACATCATCATGCGCTCGGACGTGAACGGGATTTCGCCTACGCGCTCGAAACGGTTTTCGCGGCGTTCGGCCACGCCCAGCTTGGCCTCGGCGACCAGAAAGGCCGCTTCGGTGGGGTCGCCATGAATCTCCCAGGCGCCGCCATCGCCCCGGCGCAGGTCGGCATTGCCGGCCAGCGCGCCGCCACTGAGCACGACGATCAGTTCCTCATGCAGCGGGCCGGTCGCCAGCGCTGCGCCGTCGTGCTCGATACGGCCATCCGGGGCGTAACCCACGCCCGTGACAGACGCGCTCCCCGACGCGGTCATCACGCGCTCGATCGTCATCTCCGAACGGGTCAGCGTGCCGGTCTTGTCGGAACAGATCACGGAAGCCGAGCCCAGCGTCTCGACCGACGACAGGTTCTTCACGATGGCGTTGTGCCGGGCCATGCGCTGCACCCCGAGCGCCAGGACCACCGAAAGAATGGCCGGTAGCCCCTCGGGCACGGCTGCCACCGCCAGGGCCACGCCCAGCAGCAGCACATTGATCACCTCGGCCGCATTCCGGATCTCCGAAGTCAGCAGGATGGTGCACACCACCACCACGGTGATGACGACCACCGCCACACCCAGCATGCGGCCAATGCGGGCCACTTCTTTCTGCAGCGGTGTGGCTTCCTCGACGGCGGCCTCCAGCATTTTGGCGATTGCGCCCATTTCTGTGGCCATGCCGGTTGCGGTGACGACGGCACGGCCTGTCCCCTGGGCAATGGCGGTGCCCTTGAAAACCATGTTCAGGCGGTCACCCAGCGCAGCCACGGCGTGCAGCGTGGCCGCGTCCTTCAGCACCGCCTGGCTCTCGCCCGTCAGGGACGCCTCCTGGACCTGAAGTGACGTGGCCTCCACCAGTCGTGCGTCTGCCCCGACCGCATCGCCCTCGCCAAGCACCAGCAGATCGCCCGGCACCAGCGCGGCGCTCGGTATGCGCTGCAACTGTCCGTCGCGCAGGACGGCCGATGTCGCGGCCGTCATGCGGGCCAGCGCGGCGATGGCGTCTTGTGCCTTGGCTTCCTGCACAAAGCCCAGCACACCGTTGAGAATGACAATGGCCGAAATCGCGATGGCATCGACCGGCCAGCCGACCCGGCCCTCGATGGTCCAGGCCACCAGGGCAATCACGATCGCTGCCAGCAGCAGGTAAATCAGCGGGTCCTGAAAGTGCTTCAGAAAGCGGCGCCATGCGGCCGGCTTGGGCGCCGCGCGAAGCTCATTCGGCCCGTCCCGGGCAATACGGTGCAAGGCTTCAGCGGCGGTGAGCCCGTTTTCCAGATCTGCCGAAAACGCCGCCGCCAGCTCGCCAGCGTCCTGCGTGGAAGGCTCTTTCATGGCGGGTGCTTCGCGGGAGTGTGGCCCTTACGCGCGCAAGGCTGTTGAAGCGGATCACACATGTCGTTCAGGCGGCGCCAGCGCCAGCACCATCGTTTTCGGTTTCCGGGCTGCGCACTACCAGCACGGGCACCGGTGCCAGACGAATGATCTGCTCGGCCCCGCTTCCGAGGAGCAGCCGGCTGACACTGCGCCGGCCGTGCGTGCCCACCACGATCAGGTCGGCTTGCCAGGTCGCTGCTTCTTCGGCAACGGCTTCTGCGAGGCGCGCGCCGAACTTGTCGATCAACACCGTGTCTGCCTCGATGCCCGCCGCCTTGACAATCGCCAGGTCCTCGGCGAGGACCTTCGCGCCGGTTTCCCGCATGATCTTGATCAAACCCCCAGACTGACCGCCGTAGGGGTCATAGCCCGCCAGGTAAGCCATTTCGTCCAGAACATGGACCAGTCGCATGGCGCATTGCCGGCCCGGATAGCCCGCCAGACCGATGGCTGCCTGCAATGCCTTGCCGGAGGTGGCACTGCCATCGATTGAAACCAGGATTCGTTTGTACATGAGTCAAGCTCCTCAAAATGGGCGATGGCCTGAAAACCTGATCCGTCCGGGCCATAAGAATGAAGCGTCAGAAGCCCCGGATCGCCGTCAAATCTGCTTTGAAAGTGGCACCCCCATGCCCTCGGTTAAATCAATACGCACTTGGGCTGTCTGCGCAGCGACGGCGATCTTGTGATCAAGCTTCGATGATCACCTTCAAAGCCTTGGTATCGGCAGCCTTGCCGAAGGTGTCGTAGGCCTTCAAGATTTCGCTCAACTTGAAGTGGTGGGTGATCAGTTGCCTGGCATTGATGCGCTTCGACTGGACGGTTTTGAGCAGCATCGGCGTCGAGACCGTATCCACCAGCCGCGTGGTGATGGTGATGTTGTGTGACCACAGCGTTTCAAGGTGCAGATCGGCCTTCACGCCGTGTACGCCGACGTTGGCGACCGTGCCGCCCGGCGCCACGATGTCTGTGCAAAGCTCGAAGGTGGCGGGAATGCCGACTGCTTCGATGGCGGTGTCCACGCCTCGGCCAGCGGTGAGTTTCATGACCTTTTCGGCGGCTTTCCCGTCGGTGCTGTTGATGGTGGCCGTAGCGCCAAAGCGTTTGCCAACCGCCAGGCGGTTGTCATCGAGGTCAATCATGATGATTTCCGATGGCGAGTACAGCTGCGCCGTGAGCAACGCTGCCAGCCCGATCGGGCCGGAGCCGACGATCGCGACGGTAGAGCCGGGCTGAACCTTGCCATTGAGCACGCCGCATTCAAACCCGGTCGGCAAAATGTCGCTCAGCATGACCAGAGCCTCTTCGTCAGCGTCCTGGGGGATCGGGTACAGGCTGGTGTCGGCGTAGGGAATCCGGACAAATTCGGCCTGTGTGCCGTCGATGCGGTTGCCCAGTATCCAGCCGCCGGTGGTGCAATGCGAGTACATGCCCTTTCGGCAATAGTCGCAACGGCCGCAGGCCGTGATGCAGGAGATCAACACCCTGTCGCCGGGCTTGAATACCGTGACACCGGGTCCGACCGAGTCCACCACACCCACACCTTCATGACCCAGTACGGTACCGGGTTTGCAGGTTGCCACGTCACCTTTGAGGATATGCAGATCGGTGCCGCAAATCGTCGTCTTCGTGATCTTCACGATGGCGTCGGTGGGCATCTGAACGGTGGGCTTGGGGTGTTCTTCCAGGTTCTTCTGGCCTGGACCGTTGTAGACGAGGGCTTTCATGTGCGCTTCCTTTTGACGGACTTGCCAGGGCGAGCTGGGAGCTATTTATGCTAGATGCGCAGCGGGAAAAAGTATTGATCCATGTCAACAACGGGCTCATCGCAGGGGTCTGACCGCCGCCTGCGGAGCTGGTTTGCAGGTGCACGTTTTCTTCTGCCGCGCAGTGCATGGCGCGCTGGTCCGGGTTTTGCGACGGGCACCGATACCGCCTGGACGCCCGTGACACCGGGCAGTTAGAGGATTGAAGGCGTCATGCGCTGACCGCTGCGTCCATGTAAACCTGCGTCCCCGCCGATCCCGCAAGCATTGCTTCAATCTGATCCAGAGAGCCGATCACAGCGCGCTTGCCCGTGGCTGTGACGAAGCTGGAGGCTGCCTGCACTTTCGGACCCATCGAGCCCGCCGCGAAGGCGTGCCGGGCCAGTTCCCTGGGGGTCACTTTCCCCAGGGCTCTTTGGTTCGGCTGCCCCCAGTTCACGAACACGGCCTGCACATCGGTCGCAATCACCAGGCAGTCTGCGCCAAGTTCACGGGCCAGCACGCCGCTGCACAGGTCTTTGTCGATCACCGCTTCGACGCCCTGCAGCCGAAGGCCATCGGCTCCCCGGACCACCGGAATGCCGCCTCCCCCCGCAGCGATCACCACCGCACCGCGTTCGAGAAGCCAGCGAATCGGATCAAGGCCGAGCACGCGCAGTGGTTGTGGCGAGGCCACGACGCGCCTGAAGCTGGTGCCGTCCGGCGCCATGGTCCAGGCTTTCGCTTGGGCGATCTGGTCGGCCTCGGCTTGCGTGTAAACCGGGCCAATCGGTTTGCCGGGATGGTCAAAGGCCGGATCGTGGGGATCGACCTCAACGCGTGTCAGCAAGGTCGTTATGGTGCGAAAAGGCAGCAGGTTGGCCAGCTCCTGCTCCAGCAGGTAGCCGATCATCCCGTCGGTCTGCGCGCCCAGCACATCAAGCGGGTAGCTTTCCACGGCCGTGTAGGCCGCCGACTGAAGGGCCAGCAAGCCCACCTGCGGCCCGTTGCCGTGTGTCAGTACCAGTTCATGGTCCAACGCCACCCGCGCCAGCTGGGCGGCGGCGCGGCGGATATTCTCAAGCTGGTTGTCGGCCGTCAGGGGCTGCCCACGGCGCAGCAGCGCGTTGCCGCCAAGCGCAATCACGAGTTTCACAGGTGCCTCATGCCAGCGTGGCCACCAGCACCGCCTTGATGGTGTGCATGCGGTTCTCGGCCTGGGTAAAAACAACCGACGCATCGGATTCAAACACTTCGTCGGTGACCTCGATTTCGCTCAGTCCATATTTTTTGTGCACTTCCCGCCCCACTTCGGTTTCAAGGTTGTGAAAAGCCGGCAGGCAGTGCATGAAGCGCGTGCGCGGCTTGCCGGTGGCCTGCATCAGCGCGGTCGTGACCTGGTAGGGCATCAACTGCTCAATGCGCTGCTTCCAGACGTCGTCCGGCTCGCCCATGGAGACCCAGACGTCGGTGTACAGAAAGTCCGCACCGTCCACGGCCTTGCGTGGATCGGCTTCGATACTGATGCGCGCGCCTGTGGTCAGCGCGAGCTTGCGCATCTGCGCCACCAGTTCAACGGGCGGCTGAAGGCCGGCGGGTGCGGCGATACGCACGTCCATGCCCATCTGCGTGCCGCCGATCAGCAGCGAGCAGCCCATGTTGAAGCGCGCATCGCCCAGGTAACAAAACGACAGCTCGTGCAGCGGTTTTTCGCCAAATTCTTCCATCGTCAGCAGGTCGGCCAGAATCTGTGTCGGGTGCGCTTCGTCGGTCAGCCCGTTCCACACCGGCACATGGGAAAAGCGCGCCAGGTCTTCCACCACGGTCTGGTGAAATCCACGGTACTCGATGCCGTCGTACAGGCGGCCAAGCACGCGCGCCGTGTCCTTCAGGGATTCCTTGTGGCCCATTTGTGATCCTGCCGAGTCGATGTAGGTGACGTGGCCACCCTGGTCATGCACGGCGACTTCGAAGGCACAGCGCGTGCGGGTCGAGGCCTTCTCGAAAATCAGCGCGATGTTCTTGCCTTTGAGGCGCGGGTGTTCGTTGCCGGCGTATTTGGCTCGCTTGAGTTCGGCGGCGAGATCCAGCAAAAAGCGGATGTCGCGCGGCGCGAAATCGTTCAGGTCGAGCAGGCTTCGGTTGCGCAGGTTAAAGCTCATGGGTGTTCCTGTGGTGAGGGCTATGGGGCTGGACCGGCATTCACACCGGGTCGCGCTCGATCGGACACGACATGCAGTGGCTGCCGCCGCGACCCCGGCCAAGCTCGCCGCTGGGGATGGTGATGACCTCGACGCCAGCCTTGCGCAGAAGGGTGTTGGTGTAGGTGTTGCGGTTGTAGGCCATGACCACGCCAGGCGCGAGCGCCAGCAGGTTGTTGCCATCGTCCCATTGCTCGCGTTCGGACTCGTAGGCATCACCGCCGGTAGCCACGCTGCGCAGGGCGGGCAAGCCCAGCGCTTCGGCGACCACCGCGAGAAACGGCTGGGCTTCGGTGCGAACGTTCAGGCTGCCTTCACGCGTGCCCGGCCGGATGCTGTGCACCCGGATCGCGTCCACCATTTCTGGAAAGATCGTCACCAGATCCACGTCGCAGAAGGTGAACACCGTGTCCAGGTGCATGGCGCCGCGCGATTTGGGAATTTGTGCGGCGAGCACCCGCGTGGCGGCGCCGCGCGCAAAAAGCGAGCGTGCCAGCTGGCTGACGGCCTGCGGCGAGGTGCGCTCGCCCATGCCCATCAGCACCACGCCCTTGCCGATGGGCATCACGTCGCCGCCCTCGAGCGATGCCTGGCCGTGGCCCTTGTCCGGGTCGCCCCACCACTCGGTGGTGTGCCCGGCAAACGTCGGATGAAAGCGGTAAACGGCCGTGGTGAGCAGGGTTTCCTGCTGGCGCGCCGGCCAGTACATCGGGGACAGCACCACGCCATCGGCAATCCAGCAACTGCTGTCGCGGGTGAACAGGGTGTTGGGCAGCGGCGGCAGCAGCAAATCGGCCGGGCCGGTGAAGCGGGCCAGCAGGCCTTCTGGCTCAAACGGCAGTTCGGCCCTGGCGAGGCCGCCGATCAGGTGCTCGGCCAGCCGCATCGGCGGCAGAGCTTCCAGCCACGGCCGCAAGGTTGCGGCTGCTTCGGGGTCCATAAAGTCAGGGCCCAGCTTGCGATCCAGCAGCCACGCACGCGCAGCCGGATCGCTGACGGTCTGGGCCAGCAGGTCGTGCAGTTCCAGCACCTCGATGCCGCGGTCAACCATCGCGCTGGTGAAGGCGTCGTGGTCGTTTCTGGCCTGGGCGACCCAGAGCACATCGTCGAAGAGCAGTTCTCGGCAGTTGGCCGGTGTCAGGCGCTTTTGCGCGAGCCCGGGCCGGCACACGAGCACCTTGCGCAGACGGCCGATTTCGGAAGAGACGCCTTGGGGCATGAGAAATTCCCTGGTAATTGAAGCGACGTGGAAGTCAGTGAAACGTGGCTGGAGTGAACGCTGATGGTGGGCGTTGCCAGCCTCAAAGACTCAGGCGACCGCTGGCGAGCAGGTACATCCCGAGGACGGCCAGCAGCACGACGAGCGCCAGAATGGCCAGCTCCCAGCTCCTGAAAGCCCGTTCGGCGCGCTGCTTTTTGGCGATGAAGTACACGATGGCACCCGGCGCATAAAGAAGGGCGCTGAGCAGCAGATACTTCACGCCGGCCGCGTAGAGCAACCAGACGCAATAAAGGCTTGCGATGGCGGCGACCGGCATGTCGCTGGGGCGTTGCGCGCTGCGTTCGCCTTCACCGCGCCACGCCAGCGTCAGGCCGTAAGCCGCGCTGAACAGGTAGGGCAGAAGAATCATGGCCGTGGAAAGCGAAATCAGCGCCAGGTACGAGGCTTTGGAGTAAAGCGTGACCACCAGAAAGAGCTGGACCATGCCGTTGGTCAACCACAGTGCATTGGCGGGTACGCCCTTGCCGTTCTGCCGGGCGAGCCAGGCTGGCATGACGCCGCCGCCCGCCGGCGTGAACAGCGATTCGGCGGCAAGCAGCATCCAGGCTAGAAAACCACCCCCCACGGACACGATGAGTCCGACATAAATCAGCACCGCGCCCCAGGTGCCAACCGCTTTTTCAAGAACCGCCGCCATGGACGGGTTTTTCAGCCCGGCCAGTTCCGGTTGCGTGAACAGACCCATCGACAGCAGCGACACCGCCATCAACAGCAGCAGACAGATCAGAAAGCCGATGACCGTGGCGCGGCCCACGTCCTCGCGCCGGCGGGCGCGCGCCGAATACACGCTGGCGCCCTCGATGCCGATGAAGACCCAGACCGTCACCAGCATCGTGCTTTTGACCTGGTCCAGCACCGGGCCGAGCTGGGAGGAACCCCAGAAATCGAGGCGGAAGGTGCTGACCTGAAAGGCCATCGCCACCAGTCCGACGAACAGAAGCAGTGGCACCACCTTGGCCAGCGTGATCACTGCATTGAGCACCGTGGCGCCCTGAATGCCGCGCAGCACCATGGCGTGAATGACCCAGAGCACGATGGACGCGCCGATCACCGAGGCCTGCGTGTTGCCCTCGCCAAACGCCGGAAAGAAGTAGCCCAGTGCGCCGAACGCGGCCACCAGGTAGCCGACATTGCCCAGCCAGGCGCTGACCCAATAACCCCAGGCCGAGTTGAAGCCCACGTACTCGCCGGACGATGCCCTGGCATAGGCATAGACGCCGTTATCAAGTTCGGGTTTGCGCAGCGCCAGCATCTGGTACACCCGCGCCAGCATGAGCATGCCGACGCCGGTAATCGTCCAGCCGATCAGGATGGCGCCGGCACCCGCACCGGCCGCCATGTTCTGCGGCAAGCCAAAGATGCCGCTGCCGATGATGGAGCCGACGACCAGCGCCACCAGCAGGCCAAGGCCCAGCGTGCTGCTGGTGTGGGTGGCAATGGGCGCTGGAGGCGCGCTGCGGGGCGCAGAGGCAGGCGCGGTGGGTACGTTGATCATGATGGCGCTCTCCTTGTGGTGGGTAACGATCGCTCGATGCAGACC
>NCGI01000488.1 GCA_002256925.1 Polaromonas sp. 28-63-22 | reverse complement strand
CCGCATCAAGGCACCCCACCTCACCACGAAAGACTGACCCATGCATTCCCGTTTTCAACCTGTTCGCCGCCAGATTCTGGCTGGATTCATGGGCGGCGTTGCCGCCCTGGCCTGCCTCACGGTGGCCGCGCAAACGGCCTGGCCCAGCAAGCCGGTCAAGATCATTGTGCCGTTCGCACCCGGCGGCACCACCGACATCCTCGCACGCGCCATGGCGCCGGAACTGTCCACCGCCTTCGGTCAGCCCTTCGTGGTTGAAAACCGCGCCGGCGCCGGCGGCAACATCGGCGCCGACGCGGTGGCCAAGGCGCCGGCCGATGGCTACACCCTGCTGATGGGAACCGTCGGCACACACAGCATCAACAAGGCGCTTTACAGCAAGATGCCTTTCGACTCGCAGAAAGATTTCGCGCCGATCACGCTGGTGGCCGGCGTGCCGAACGTGATGGTGATGAACACCGAAAAGGCGGCTGCGCTGGGCATCCAGAATGTCGCCGACTTCATCAGCTACGCGAAAGCCCATCCGGGCAAGCTGAGCATGGCCTCCAGCGGCAACGGCACCTCGATTCACCTGGCCGGCGAGCTGTTCAAGTCAAGGACCGGCACCTTCATGACCCATATTCCGTACCGGGGTTCCGGCCCGGCGCTGCTCGATCTGATGGGTGGCAATGTGGACGTGATGTTCGACAACCTGCCCTCGTCGCTGCCGCTGATCAAGAGCGGCAAGCTCAAGGCCTTTGCCGTGACCAGCGCCCAGCGCTCGGCGATCCTGCCCGACCTGCCGACCATCGAGGAAGCCGGCAAGCTCAAGGGCTTTGAAGCCAGTTCCTGGTTTGGTCTGCTGGCCCCGGCCGGCACGCCACCCGACATCGTCAGCCGCATTCAGCAGGACGTCGCCAAATCGCTGGGCACGCCCGCCATGAAGGAAAAGCTGCTCGGCCAAGGGGCCATTCCCGGCGGCAACACACCGGCGCAGTTCACCGATTTCATCAACGCCGAGCACAAGAAATGGGCGCAGGTCGTCAAGGCATCCGGCGCCAAGGTGGACTGACGGCCGGAGCCTGAGGCCGCCCACGGGATGGCTTCAGGTGCCCCAGACCACCTCGGTGCCCGCAGCCTGGTTGCGCCTGAGCATGTCGATGAAGGGCATGGCGCGCTGACGCAGGCCCGGCGCGTCGCCGTG
>NCGI01000080.1 GCA_002256925.1 Polaromonas sp. 28-63-22 | reverse complement strand
ACCGCGTTGACCCGAATGCCTTCGGCCGCGACCTCCTTGGCCAGGCCGATGGTGAAGGTGTCGATGGCGCCCTTGGCTGCGGCGTAGTCCACATACTGGCCCGGCGCACCGAGGCGCGCGGCGGCGCTGGAGACATTGACGATGCTGCCGCCCGCGCCGCCGTGCTTCGTGCTCATGCGCTGTACGGCCTCGCGGGCGCACAGGAAAGAGCCGAACACATTGATGGCAAACATGCGCTGCAGGCGTTCGAGCGTGATGGCATCGACGCGCGTGGTCTGGTCCACCACGCCCGCGTTGTTGACCAGCGCGTCGAGGCGGCCGAACAGGGTGTCGATTTTTTTGAACATCGCCACCACGTCGCTCTCGACGGCCACATCGGCCTGCAGTGCCGCCGCGTGGCCGCCGCCGGCGCGAATCTGGTGCACCACGGCGTCAGCCGCCTCGGCGTGGCGGGTGTAGTTGACGGCCACCGCATAGCCCTGGCGCGCCGCCAGCAGCGCCGACGCCGCGCCGATGCCGCGCGAGCCGCCCGTGATCAAAACAGTTTTTTGCATAGCCCACTCCTGCGGCAAAAGTCAAACCGGTGTACAAACCCTGCACGGCCGGTGCGGGGAAGGTCAATGTACCCCACGCGGCGGCTGCCGTCACGGCGGACCACCGGGTGCCGATACCCTCCGGTGCGGCCGCTTCAACCCGACAGGAGACAACCTTGAGCATTTCCGTAGACTATTACTTCACCCCACAGAGCCCGTGGACCCACCTGGGCCACGAGCGCTTTGCGCAGATGGTGCGTGCCTCCAACGCAACCGTTCGGGTGCTGCCGATCGACCTCGGCGGCAAGGTGTTTCCGATCTCCGGCGGCTTGCCGCTGGGCCAGCGGGCGCCGCAGCGGCAGGCCTACCGGCTGGTCGAACTGCAACGCTATTCCGACCATCTGCGCGCGCCGATCAACCTCAAGCCCAAGTATTTTCCGGTCGGCGGGGACGACGCTTCGCGCCTGATCATTGCGGTGGAACTGCGTGACGGCAGTGACGCTGCGATGAAGGTGGCGGGCGCGGTTTTCAGCGCCGTGTGGGTGCATGAGCAGCACATTGGCGACGAAAAAGTGCTGAGTGGTTTGCTGGCGCAGTGCGGCCTGGACCCGGCGCGGCTGGAACAATCGCACAGCCAGGCGGTGCAGGAGCGATACGAGGCCAACACGCAGCAGGCGATTGACGCCGGTGTGTTTGGCGCGCCCAGCTATGTCATCGGCGGCGAGATCTTCTGGGGCCAGGACCGGCTGGATTTCGTCGAGCGCCGGCTGGCGGCGGGGTAACCGTGCCGGCCTGTTCAGGGTCAGCGCTTTCTATCGGGTCTTGTTGAGCATCGTCATTCATCAACCTTCAACCGGAGTACAACATCTCATGGGTCAATTCATCCAACTCTCTTCAGCCGACGGCTTCAGCGTGCCCGCCTATGTGGCCGAGCCGCAGGGCAAACCGCGCGGCGCCGTGGTGGTGGTGCAGGAAATCTTCGGCGTCAATTCGCACATTCGGGGCGTCGCCGACCGCTTTGCCGCCGAAGGCTACCTCGCGGTGGCGCCGGCCACCTTCGAGCGTGTCAAGCCCGGTGTGGACCTGGGCTACCTTGACGCCGACATGCAGGCCGGGTTTGCGCTGAAAACGGCGGTGACTGAATTGCCGGGTGCCGGCGTGTTGCAGGACATTCAGGCTGCCATCGACCACGCGGCCAGGGCCAGTGGCGGCAAGGTCGGCATCGTCGGGTTTTGCTGGGGCGGGCTGCTCACCTGGCAAGCGGCCTGCACGCTCAAGGGCCTGAGCGCAGCGGTGCCTTACTACGGCGGCGGCATCACGGCGCCGGAAGAAGTGGCGCGGCAACCGCAATGCCCCGTCATGGCGCATTTTGGCGACCAGGACCACTGGATTCCGATGGAAGGCATCGAGGTTTTCAAAAAGGCGCATCCGGAAGTCCAGGTGCATGTCTATGCCGCCAACCACGGCTTCAACTGCGACCAGCGCGGCTCGTATAACGAAGCGGCAGCGACCAAGGCGCGCGAACGTACGCTGGCTTTCTTCGCTGAAAAACTGGCCTGAAAACACGGCCCGGCGCGTCAATGTTTAAGTACTTTAGGCCTGCAGCCCAGGTAATACGTGCGCGAGCAGCTATTATTTTGATAGCGCTTTGCGCGCCGGTTTTTGCCGCCGACTATGCGGGTCCGCTGTTTGACGCGCATCTTCACTACAACGAAGAAGCGTGGGCCGGTAACGGTTCACCGCACCCGCCAGCCGACGTGCTGGCCCGCATGCAACGCAACGGGGTGCGCGCCATCGTTGCCAACTCGCGGCCGAACGACGGCACCCAATCACTGGCGTCGCTGCCGCAGGCCCGGCAGGCGGGCGTCACCGTGGTGCCGTTCATCCGTCTGTACCGCAACCGCGCCGACTACGACAACTGGTTTCGCGACGAGAGCATTTTCGCGATGGTGCAAGCCGAGTTCGCCAGCGGCGTCACAGGCGACCAGGCCGGGCCTTACCGGGGCATTGGCGAATTTCACCTGTATGACAGCGCCAACGCCAACCAGCCGGTGGCCCGAAAACTCATGCAGTTCGCGGAAAAAAACCAGCTGGCCGTGCTGGCCCATGTTGACGATGCGGCCATCGACCTGCTGATGGCGCATGCGCCCGATGCGCGGCTGATCTGGGCGCACACCGGCATCGGCGGTGCACCGGTGGCGCGCGTCGATGCGCTGCTGGCGAAGTACCCGCAACTGATGGGTGAGCTGTCTTACCGGCCGGGGCTGACGTGTGGCGGTGGCAAGCTGTGCCCCGAGTGGCGCGCGCTCATTCTGAAATACCCGACCCGCTTCATGATCGGCTCCGACACCTGGGTCAACCAGCGCTGGCAGATGTACGACGCGCTGATGAAGAGCTACCGCGTGTGGCTCGGCGACCTGCCGCCCGAGGTGGCGCGCAACATCGGCTGGGACAACGGGGCGGCGCGGTTCGGTTTGAAGCAGTAACCTTGCTCGCGCGTTCAGCGGGATGTCGCTGTTTCCTCAGGGCGGATGGGTGACTTTTTGCCCAGCTCCAAATGCTCCTGCGCCCAGGCTCGCAGCCTGGCGGGGCTGACGGGCTTGATGAAGTAGGCGTCAGCGCCCAGGTCCATGCCCCTTTCCAGGTCCTCAAGCTGGCTGCGCCCGGTCATCATCATCACCAGGATGTGTGCTGTTTTCGGGTCCTGCTTGATGGCTACCAGGACCGCCAGTCCATCCAGGCGCGGCAGTTTTCCATCAAGAATGACCAGATCGGGCTGTTCGTTCTCCACGAGTGACAGGGCACTGATGCCGTCAGCGGCTTCGAGCACCACGTACTCATGCTGGAACGTGGCCACCAGAAGTCTGCGTATCGGCGCATCGTCATCGACGATCAATAATTTTTTCATGTTCGTGGATAGAAAGTAGTCGGCGAACGCAAGCCAGACACAGCCCCTCGGCCAGGCATCGGCTCAATGGTGAAAAGTTGGATCGGAGTCATTCGTTCGGTTAACCCTAATGCTGCGCGTTCAGAGTGGCGGGCAACGCACTGGCCATTTGCTGAAAGGACACGGGCTTGATCAGCACCTGGTCAAAACCCGCCGTCATGATGGTCTTAATGGCCTCTTCCGCGCAGTGCGCGGTGTAGCCCACCACACGAATGGCCTCCCCGGGAAACTCGTCCCGGACCTGGCGGATCAGGTCGTCGCCAGACAGGCCTGGCATGCGAACGTCGACCAGCATGGCGTGCGGCCTGCTCAGCCTCAGGCTGCGCATGAGGTCATGCCCGCTGGTGAATTCCTTGACGTTCCAGCCTAGCCTCTCAAGGTAGGCACGCGCCAGCACCCGGTTGACTTCTTCGTCGTCCACCACCCACACATCAGGGCGAAGTTGCATCATCGGGCGTTGCCTTCCTTGGGAATGTTGTAAGGGATAAAAATATCAACCGTGGTGCCTTGGTCCGGCTCCGACACCAGGCCAATCGTGCCGCCCATGAGGTTCAGCAGCTCGCGGCACAGGGCCAGCCCGAGCCCTGTGCCCTTTTCTGCGCCGCTGTCGATGTGTGCGCCAATCGTGTTGAAGCGGTCAAAGACCTGGCCGATGTGTTCGGCCGAAATACCGATTCCACTGTCAACGACCGAAATTTGCAGGCCAGCCTCGCCGGCGGGTTTCATCACCACAAAGATGACACCCGCCGGGGTGAACTTGATGGCGTTGTGAATGACGTTGTTCAGCACCTGCGTTAGCTTGGTACGGTCCGACACCACCACGCCCTGCGTCACGCCATCCAAAGCCAGCGACAACTCAACGTGTTTTTGGTCCGCACTCACCTTGTGGATGGATGTCAGGGTGCTGAGCAGCTCGACCATGTCGATGTTTTCCAGCACCAAGCCCATTTTGCCCGACTCGATTTTGGTCAGGTCCAGGATGGTGTTCACGAGTGCATGCAGTTGAGTGCCGCTTTTGTGAATCAACCCGGCATATTGGCTGGTTCGGGGGTCCTCGTTGGTGTCGCGAATCAGCTCTGAAAAGCCGAGGATCGAGTTCAACGGCGTGCGCAGCTCATGCGAAACCGAGGCCAGGAAGCTGGATTTGGTGCGGTTGCTCTCGAGCTCTTGCTGGCGATTTTTTTGCAGCAGGAGGTAAGAGCGCTTTTGCTCCTTGGCCAGACGGGCAATGGTGCCTGCGACGACGATCAGCACCAGCGCCAGCGCCAGCGTCAGGCCCCAGATCAACTTCCAGCGCGCTACAAACTGGGCCATTCGCTCCTGCAATCCCGTGCCCACCATCACCACCAGCGGATAACCCTCTACCCGGTGAAAGCCGGTGCGCCGGTAAACCTTGTCGCCAAGGCTGTCTTCCTGAAAAAGACCCGTGGTCAAGGTGCTGAGTTGATCCCAGTTCGGTGACGTGTGGACATCGCGGCCCGTGGTGAAGCCCCGCTTGGTCAGATCGAAACGAATGACCCCGTCCAGGCCTACGATGGAAACCCGGCCCTGGTCTTCCAGCGCCTTCATGTCGGTGAAATAGGACTTCAGCAGCTCCGGGTCGATGCTTGCCACAATCACGCCTGCAAACGCGCCATCCAGCGCGAACATCGGTCGGACCAACTGCAGTGACGGCTTTTTGGACACCCGCCCCAACACCGGCTCGCTGATGAAAAGGCGTTCGGTGGGATTGTTTTTGAACGCCAGGAAATGGGGCCGGTCGGCGATGCTGACGGGGGGATTGGGAGCGGTCAGAGAACTGTCGACGATTTGTCCGTCGGCATTGGCGACAGCGACCTGTAACACCAGGCCGCTGAGCTCTCCGAGGCGGCTGTTCATGGCCGCTTGGGTTGGCAGGCGCCGCCCATCAAGTACTTGCAGGCGCATGGCCTTAAGCTCGCGGTCAACACTGGCCAGATTGAGCGAGACAAACTTGGCATAGCCCTTGGCCTCCAGAGTCACAGCGGTGTCAAGCTCCTTGCTGAACCGTTTTTTGTCGGCTTCATGCCCCGTGAATGTTACGCTGCTCAGTGCCACAATGCTAAGCGCGCAAGTGAGCCATGCCAGGCGCGCGATACCCGCTGCACGAAGGATGCGCGACCAGAACGAGCGTTGGCGCCTGCTCTTACCGGTGATATTGATGCTGCTGTGGAGTTTTCCGCCGCTGGCAGCGGGGCGGGTGGAGGGGTCAGTGCTGGGCATTGGTGGCCTCGCTGGCTTGTATGGCCGACGTTAACTTTTGCAATAAGTCCACGCGCGACAGTGGTTTGGTTAGGCTGTCCATCATTCCGGCGTCGAGGCAACGGGCCTTGTCCTCCCTGAAGGCGTGGCCGCTGATGCCAATGACGGGCAGGTTCGCCAGGTAACGCTGGCGTGCAGGTGAGTGGTGCGGCTGAAACTGGCGGATCTGCCGGGTGGCTGTCAGCCCGTCCATCACCGGCATGGACACGTCCATCAACACCGCGTCAAAGTAGGCGTCCATTGACAGCGCGTCAAGCGCGTCCTGGCCATTGGAGCGGCACACCGTCACCGCTTCTGCCTGTTCCAGCCAGGCTTGCAGCAGCACCTGGGTAGTCAGGTCGTCCTCGACCACCAGAATGCGCCTGCCAGCCAATGGCTCCAGCCGTCCGGGCGGGACGGTGTCCAGCGCTGCAGCAAATGAATGAATGGGTTCCAGATCAACCCAGAACTCGAAGGTCGAACCCAGGCCGGGCTCGCTGCGCGCTGAAATCGCACCGCCCATCAGCCTGACCAGCTCGCGGCAGATGTATAGTCCAAGACCTGACCCACCATATTGCCGGCTGACCGATGCGTTGGCTTGTTGAAACGATTCGAACAGCCTGGCCTGCTGGTCTAAAGCAATGCCCACTCCGGTGTCGACCACTGAAATCGTCAATCGGTTCACATCGTCTTCGGTCAGCAACATCTTCGCCGACGCGACAATTTTCACGCTACCCTGCGGCGTGAATTTCACCGCGTTGCTCACGAGGTTGTTGAGCACCTTTGACAGATGGTGGGGGTCCCCGAGGTAGCACTTTTGGGCCAAGTCGTGCTCAAGCTGCAGTGAAACGCCTTTGCTGGTGGCCAGCGGGCTGAAGGTCTGGACGACGGTCTGGAGGATCTCAAGCAGGTCAAAAGCGACGTGCTCGGTGTCTACCATGCCAGCTTCGATTTTTGAAAAATCCAGCACGTCGTTGATCACGGAGCGCAGGTTGCGGGAGCTTTTCTTCAGGCTAGACAGGTAGGTGCGCTGCTGTGCATCAAGCGGTGACGAGCCGAGCAGGTCAATCATGCCGAGCACGCCATTGAGCGGGGTTCTGAGTTCGTGGCTCATGTTGGCCAGAAAGCGGCTCTTGTTGTCGCTGGCCTGCTTGAACTCCAGCGCCTGCTCTTTGGCCAGGCGCAGTTCCAAGCTTTCCAGTGCAATGATGCGCAGCGACAGGCAGACGTGCGGCTCGCCCTGCCAGTCGAGGTGCGCCACTGACAATTTGGCCCGTTTGGGCTGCTGGTGCTTGTTGAAGACCTCGGTGTCAATGTCTTGCGCCAAAGCGCTTGTCGATGGGGCTCTGTCATGCGCCAACAACAGTGGGGTGAGTTTGTCCTGGGCAGCAGAAGAAAACAGCGTTGAAACAGAGCTGCCCAGCAATTGACTGACGGGCCAGCCGAGCAACCGTGTGACCGGCTCACTTGCAAAAACGATGTTGCCGTCGGCATTGATTACCAGCGTCGCAGATGGCAACGCATTCAGTGCCTGGCTTGCCAGGCCCGCCGGTTGGTTGGGCTTGGCGGGCTGCGCGGCGGACTTGGATGTTAAGAGGTTGAGTAGTTGTTTCATGACGAAGCGTAGGAGTCCTTGCCCATGAAGGGTTTACCTTAGACGCCGCGCCATGGTACGAGAAATATTCACAAAAATCGATTTATTTCATTCGGATTAATGATATTTTGGCCAAAATTCATTTAATATTCGCTAAAGTTGTGATTTTGTAGCGTGGTAGGCTGAGCGTGACTGCGGATTGCGGATTGCTGAGTGCGGTGCGCTTCCGGTGATTTCAAGAAAGTTATCAAAGTGCAACAAGATTTTGTGGGCATTGGCGAGGCTTCAAGGATGCTGGGACTGTCCCGTACATCCTTGCAAAAGCTGGTGGATGCCGGGCGAATTCCAGCGGTCAAAACCGCTGGGGGGCACCGCCGGCTGTCGCGCACAGCAGTGGAAGCGGTGCACCATGAGGCCGGGTTGACAGCCATGTTGGGTGTGACGGATCCGGTTGCCGTGAGGGCCAGCGCCGTGGCGGCTGAGCAAGCTGATGTGATGACCGTGGTGGTGGTCGAAGACGATGCTGCCACCGCAGCGTTGATGTCCAGCCTGTTCGCGGAGTACTACCCCGGCGTGAACTTCCTGCTGGCATCCGATGGTCTGGACGCGGTAGTGCTGTTGGAGCGCAACCGGCCGCAAATCCTGATCACCGATCTGAACATGACGCCCTTCGACGGCTTCAGGTTGCTGGCGCTGGTGAGTGATCGACGTGAGTACGAGTCAGTTGCGCTGGTGGTGATGTCCAGCATGAGCGATCAGGAGATCGCCCAGCGGGGCGGGCTTGCGCCCGATGTTTTGTTCATGCGCAAACCACTCGACTTGCCGCGGCTTAGGGGCTTTGTGGATGCCCATGTGCAATGGTGGTCGGCCCAGGCGCTGCGTGCCCTTCCTGCCGCCACGGTATGACTGCAGAAATCGACCTGTTGAAGTTTGAGGCGGCTTCGGGTCATCTGAAGTTTTTGCCGGCGGTGGCGTTGGGGTTTCTGCGGCAGTTACCGCAGTGGCACCTGGCCTTTGCGGATGCATTGGCGTCACAAAACGTGCACGCACAGCTGGAGCTGCTGCACAAAATCAAGGGGGCCTGCTACGCTGTGGCGGCCTACGACACGGTGGACGTGGTCCACCAGGCGGAAGCGTCCCATGGCCGTGGCGAGCCGCTGTTGCCCGCCGATTTGCTGGCGCATCTGCAACGGGTCGAGGTTGAACTGCAGGCCATCGTCGCGAACGTGCCGCCGCAATAAGCGCTCGTCGCGGGGCGACTGGCGCTGGGCGCCCTGATTCAACGACTCGTTCGGACCAGGTACTGCTTGCGCCAAAACACCGCCGCCACCACCACGACGATCAGGCCCATCAGACCGGCGGTCCACCAGAAGCCGTTGGCTTGATGAATGATCGGCAGGAACTCGAAATTCATGCCGAAAAACCCGGTGATCAGGTTCAGCGGCAAAAAGATGGCGGTCACAGCCGTCAGCGTGCGCATGATGTCGTTGGTGCGGTGGCTCTGGGCGCTGAAATGCATCTGCACGGCGGTTTCGGCGCTTTGCTCGAGCCGGCGCACATGGTGCACCACGCGCTCGATGTGTTCGAGCACATCGCGTGAGCGGATTTTGAGCAGCTCGCGTTCGCGCTGGGCGCCGGGCTCGGGGCTGTCGGGCCAGGTCTCGACGGAATCGATCCAGTCCTGCACGGCGGCGCGCTGGTCTTCGCAGATTTCGTCGAGCTGGTGCATCGCCAGCCGCGCGTCCATCAGCGTGTTCCAGTTGTTGAAGCGGGTATGCGGGTTGAGCAGCTCGGTCTGCCAGTGGTCAAGCTGGCGCGTCAGCTCCCGGCGCAGTGCCAGGTAGCCATCGACCATGGTGTTGACCACGCGCAGCATCAGATCGGCCGGACTGGCGGGCAGCTTCACGCCGCTGGCGCGTGATTCGGCCGAGGTGGCGTTGAGCAGCTTGGCGGCATAGGCATCGCGCACGGCGCAGTCGGTGGGGTGGACCGTCAGCAGCAGCTTGTCGAACACCGCAAAACCGACCGGGCTGGTGTCGATGCGCCGGAGCACGGGCGGGCCGCCGCGCTTGACGCGCTCGTGCAGCACTTCGCCGGGCTGCGCGATGTCGGTTTCTGATTGACCTGCGGCAAGCCGCCGGAAAACCAGAATGTCGTACTGCGAGGTGTAGTCGTAATGCGA
>NCGI01000487.1 GCA_002256925.1 Polaromonas sp. 28-63-22 | reverse complement strand
CTGATCGAAACCGGACGTGCCTTCGCAGCCAGCCGGCCAGGATGGTTCAAGGCGGAGGTCGACAAAGTGATGCCGGATGACGTGGCCGCCATGTTCTTCACGTCGGGCACCACCGGCAATCCGAAGGGCGTGGTGCACACCCACAGCACCCTGCTCAACCGCGCGCAGGCCGGCGCTGATTTTGACAAGCTCACTTCCCGCGAGGAAGTGCTGGCCTACATGCCCATGGCCTGGATCGGGCAGAACATCTTCAGCTATGCCCAGTGGCTGGCCTGTGGCTATGTGGTGAACTGCCCCGAAAGCGCCAGCACGGTCACGATTGACCTGAAAGAAATTGGTCCGACCTACTACTTCGCGCCGCCGCGCGTGTTTGAAGGACTGCTCACCAACGTGATGATCCGCATGGAAGACGCCAGCCGCATCAAGCGCGGCATCTTCAATTTTTTCATGGACGTGGCCAAACGGGTAGGGCCCGACCGCATGGATGGCAAGTCCGTCGGCGCGATCCAGTCGCTGCTGTACCGTATTGGCAATGCGATGGTGTACGGACCGCTGCGCAACAGCCTGGGCTTTTCGCGCGTGCGTGTGGCCTACACCGCCGGCGAGGCGATCGGCCCCGACCTGTTCACGTTCTACCGCTCGATCGGCATCAACCTCAAGCAGCTCTACGGCTCCACGGAAACCGCCGTGTTCGTCTGCCTGCAGCCCGACAACCAGGTACGCGCCGACACCGTGGGCGTGCCGATTGAGGGCGTGCAGATCCGGGTGGCCGACAACGGCGAAATCCTGGTCAAGTCGGCCGGCTTGCTGAAGGAATACTACAAAAACCCGGCGGCGACGGCAGAGGTACTGACCGCCGACGGCTGGTACCACACCAACGACGCCGGCTTTCTCGACGCCAGCGGTCACCTGAAGATCATCGACCGGGTCAAAGACGTCGGCCGCATCCACGGCGGCGTCAACGACGGCGCCCTGTTTGCGCCCAAATACGTCGAGAACAAACTCAAGTTCTTTCCGCACATCAAGGAAGTGGTGGCTTACGGCGACGGCCGCGAGAAGGTTTGCGTGTTCATCAACATCGACTTCGATGCAGTCGGCAACTGGGCCGAGCGGCGCAACCTGCCCTACGCCGGCTACACCGACCTGGCGCAAAAGCCCGAGGTCTACCAGCTCATCAAGGAATGCGTGGAG
>NCGI01000486.1 GCA_002256925.1 Polaromonas sp. 28-63-22 | reverse complement strand
CTTTCGAACTTTCGCGGCTGGCGCATCGCCGAAGTGGTTCGCCTGTGCGAGAAGCTCGGTGTGCCCCAGCCAGCCGTGTGCCAGCCGTATTACAACCTGCTCAACCGGGCGCCCGAAGTCGAGATTTTGCCGGCCTGTGGCCACTACGGCCTGGGCGTGGTGCCCTACAGCCCATTGGCGCGCGGCGTACTGACAGGCAAATACCCGCCCGGTCAGCCACCCGCCGAGGGCACGCGCGCCGGCAGTGGCGACAAGCGCATTCTGGAAACCGAGTTCCGCGAAGAGTCGCTCGTCATCGCGCAAAAAATCAAGGCGCGCTGCGACGCCAAAGGCGTCAACCCCGGCCAGTTTGCCGCGGCCTGGGTGCTGGCCAATCCGCTGATCAGCGCGGTCATCGTCGGGCCACGCACGCTGGCGCATCTCGAAGATGTCTATGGCGCAGTTGACCTGACGCTAGGCCAGGACGATGAAGCGTTCATCAATGCGCTGGTGGTGCCCGGCCATGCATCGAGCGCGGGCTACAACGATCCGGCTTATCCGTTTTTTGGCCGGCCCGTGTGAGCCCTCGGCTCGCTATTATTTTCATAGCTGGTTGCGCAGGTATCACTTGGGCTACAGGCCTTTTTTACTTAAGACTCCGGCAAACAATGCCTTCGTATGCGCGCCACACGTCAGGCGGGTACGCCGCCCGGGGCCGCACCGCCGGGTAATGATGCAGCGGGGCGCCCGCTGGTGCCGCACGCATGGCAAAACCTGGCATACGCGCTTTTGCGTGTGGTGCATTGGAAGCAGTGGTCAAACAGGCCGATACCGCAGTGCGGGCAAAAGTCGATGCCGGTATTTTTCAGATCCACGGCGCGCTCGCAGCCCGGGCACACGCTTTTGGAAAGCCGGGTCAGCGCGGTGTCGTAGCTCAGTTCATCGCGGCGCTGCGCGCTGGGCAACTGCTCGGCCAGCTTCTGCTTTTCAAGGTACCGGTTCAATGACAGGATGGCCTGCCGACCGACCAGCACCGTCACCACAATGCCGACGATGTAGCGCACGTAGCCCCCGTAGCTGGGCAGGTAGGGCACCAGTTCGACAAAAAACGCGAAGCCGGCAAAGATGATGAAGCCCCACACAAAGGGCCAGTACGTCGTCTTGCGCTTCTTCGCAAACAGCCAGCCCGCCACCACCAGCAGCGGCAAGGTCAAGGCCAG
>NCGI01000485.1 GCA_002256925.1 Polaromonas sp. 28-63-22 | reverse complement strand
AGCTTCTCGCGCAGGTATTACCTGGGCTACAGGCCATTTTCATTCATCAATCATCATAAAAGCGGCAACGGCCGCGACGGTTTGCGCTCACGGCGCGGGCGCTTGTTGCCGGCTTCTGCGCGGTCCGATGCACCGTCCTGCCCGAAAGCCAGCGTGCCCTTCACCTGCTCGGCGTCGACGACCCGTACGCTGCCGCCGGCCGCCTTTTCAAGCTGCGCGACCATGCGCGCAATCCGGTCTGCGACGCTCTCGTTCGAGAGTTTCTCGCGAAAGCGTTCGACCATCAACGGAAAGGAAAACGGCGTCGGCCGCACCAGCGTTTTGACGATCAGTTGTTGCGTGGCGATGCGCGCGAGGCTGGCGCGCAGGCGGCCGATCTCGAGCTCCTGCGCCAGCAGTTCCTGCTCGGCCTGCAGCAGCAGGCGATTGCCCGGGTCGTATTTGCGAAAGACTTCATAAAACAGCGACGACGAGGCCTGCAGTTGCTTGCTGCTGCGCTTTTCACCCGGATAGCCCTGGAAAATCAGGCCCGACACGCGTGCGATTTCGCGAAAGCGCCGCTGCGCCAGTTCGCTCGCGTTCAGGCTGGCCAGCACTTCGTGAAGCAGGTCGCCCCCACGCTCGCCACTGCTGCCCCGATCGCCCTGACCCTTCGACAAGCTCAGGACAGGGTACGCTGCGCGTATCGAAGGGTGCCCCCCGATGGGGCCGCTGCGCCTGCGGCCCGGCCCTTCGACAGGCTCAGGACAGGCCAAAGCCGGTTCCGCGGCCCCGGCTTGGGCTGAAGGAGCCTCGTCCTCGTCCTCGTCGTGGGGTCGAATGCCGGGCGTTAGCACTTCGGGCAGCAGCGCGGCCCAATCAACCCCGGTGGCGCTGAGCAGCTCGAAGCCGTAGTCGTTCACAGCGATCGAGAACGTGCGCGGTGCGTGTTGCGCCACCCGCCAGGCGATCAGGCTGGCCAAACCCAGATGCACATGGCGACCTGCAAACGGATAAAGAAAGAGATGCGAGCCCTCGCGCGTTTTCATAACCTCGGCCAGCAGCGTCTGCGGCGTCGGCAAGGCCGACCACTGCTGCTGCAGCTCCAGCAGTGGCCGCACGCTCTTCAGTTCGGGCGAGTCGTAATTCCCTTCGCCCGCCAGCGCCAGCTGCTGCACCACCGCATCAGCCAGCGTGGTGGACAGCGGCATGCGCCCGCCATTCCAGC
>NCGI01000484.1 GCA_002256925.1 Polaromonas sp. 28-63-22 | reverse complement strand
TTCGGCCACCATGTTGTCGGCGTTGTGCGGGTCGCAGTAGCGCATGTAGTACCACGCCGAATCGACGAAGGTGTCCATCGTGTCGGTTTCGCGCCGGGCTGATTTGCCGCAGACGGGGCAGACGACACCGGCGTGAAAGCCTTCGTGTTTGTTCAGCGGATTGCCCGAGCCGTCAGGCACGCAGTCTTGCGGCAGGATGACGGGCAAATCTTTTTCAGGCACCGGCACCGCACCGTGTTCGGCGCAATGAATGATCGGAATCGGCGTGCCCCAATAACGTTGCCGGCTCACACCCCAGTCGCGCAGGCGCCAGGTGGTTTTTTTCTCGCCGAGTCCAATGGCTGCGAGGTCGGCGGCGACGGCATTGACAGCCTCCAAAAGGCTCAGGTTGTCATATTTCCCACTGTTTACACAATAGATGCTGTCCTTCGTTCCATACCAAGACTTCCATGTGGAATTGTCGAACACTATTTCGTGTTCGTAATCAGCGATGGGCCACTCTAGAGGACTTTGCTCATGAAATCGTGCAATGTTCGTCCGCACGACTTGCTTGATGGGCAGACTGTATTTATTGGCAAACTCAAAATCCCGCTCATCATGCGCCGGCACACCCATCACTGCGCCGTCGCCGTAACTCATCAGCACGTAATTTCCGACCCAGACTTCAACCTGCTCGCCGGTCAGCGGATGCGTGACGAACAGACCGGTGCGTTCGCCTTTTTTCTCCTGCGTGGCCAGCTCGGCCTCGGTCGTGCCGCCGGACTTGCATTCGTCGATGAAGGCGGCGAGCTTTGGATTCGTGGTCGCTGCGTGCAGCGCCAGCGGATGCTCGGGCGCCACCGCGCAGAACGTCACCCCCATGATGGTGTCGGCACGCGTGGTGAAGACGTACATCTTGCCGTCGCCGATCAGTGCGCCTGACGAATCCCGGATGTCATGCGTGAAAGCAAAGCGCACGCCTTCGCTCTTGCCGATCCAGTTTTCCTGCATCAGCTTGACGCGTTCGGGCCAGCCCGATAACTTGCCCCCACGCTCACCCACCTTGTGTGGCTCGCTGCCCCCCGAGGGGGCCCTCGCGCCTTGGGGCGGCCCGGCGTCGCTCGAGTTTGTTTGCACGTACTCCAAAAGCTCTTCGGCGTAGTCGGTGATCTTCAGGTAGTAGCCCGGAATCTCGCGCTTTTCAACCGTGGCGCCGGTGCGCCAGCCCTT
>NCGI01000483.1 GCA_002256925.1 Polaromonas sp. 28-63-22 | reverse complement strand
GCAGGCGGTCATGCAGGCGGCTGCGTCGGCCCTGCCAGAACTGCCAGTTGTCGGGGATCAGCCGGTAGCCGCCCCAGTGCGGCGGGCGCGGCGGCTGCAGCAAAAACTTCGCGCCATATTTCGCTGCGTTGGCGACCAGCACGCCACGGCCTGAAATCACCTCGCTTTGCGGGCTGGCCCACGCGCCAATGCGCGAATCGAGCGGCCGGCTGTGAAAGTAGGCGTCGCTTTCTTCGTCGCTGACTTTCTCGACCCGGCCTTCGACACGCACCACGCGTTCGAGCTCGACCCAGTGAAACTGCAACGCGGCATACGGGTTGCCGGCCAGCTCGACGCCTTTGCGGCTGTCGTAGTTGGTGAACCAGACGATACCGCGTGCGTCGAGCCCCTTGATAAGCACCACGCGGGTAGAAGGGCGCAGGTTGCTGCCCACGGTGGCCAGCGTCATCGCATTGGGCTCGGGCACCTTGGCGGCAATGGCTTCGTTCAGCCATTGCTCGAATTGCTTCAGGGGATCTGCCAGCGAGGCGGCTTCGTCGAGCTCGGCGCGCTCATAGCTTTTGCGCAGATCGGCAATGGAGGAGGTGGGGTCGGACATACTTGAAGTGTACGATCCAGCGAGTCAATACACCCCCACGATGTACCTTCAATGCCCCCACTTCCCGTCGTGATTGTTCTGGCCGCCGGCCGGGGCGAGCGCTTTGCCGCATCGGGCGGCGTCGTGCACAAACTCGATGCCTTGCTGGGTGGCAAGCGCGTGTTGGACCACGTGCTCGACGCCGTACGGGGCAGCGGTTTGCCGTACCACGTGGTGCGGCCGGCGGCGGACGCGTCCCGCGCGGGCATGGGCGACTCGATCGCGGCGGGCGTCCGTGCCACGCTGGACGCCAGCGGCTGGCTGATCCTGCCGGCTGATTTGCCGCTGGTTCGCAGCGAGACCCTGCGAACGATCGCGCTCGCGCCGCCCTGCGCAGTGACCGTTCCGCGCTACCAGGGCCAGCGCGGGCACCCGGTACGCTTTGACGCAGACTGCCGGGGCGATTTGATGAATCTCAAGGGAAATCAGGGCGCAGCCCCCGTTTTACTTGCGCGAGCAGCTATGAATTCAATAGCGTTTGTGGATGTGGACGACGCCGGCTGCGTCACCGACATCGACACGCTGGACGATCTGCGCCGGGCAGAGTCGCTGCTCCTCCAGCGCCAGATCCCC
>NCGI01000482.1 GCA_002256925.1 Polaromonas sp. 28-63-22 | reverse complement strand
TCTCTGCCCGATTCCCTGGCCAATGCCCACGTCTGGCGCGCCGGCGAGCTGGGCGGCGACAGCCTGCAGACGGTGGCGACGGGTTACACAAGCCTGGACCACGTGCTGCCCGGCCACGGCTGGCCGCAAGGCGCGATGACCGAAGTGCTTCAGCCCCAGGCGGGTTTGCACGAGTGGGGTCTGGTGGCGCCGGCGCTGGCGGTGGTGCAGGGCGCATCAAGCGGCACCCTCACCGGCCAGGTGCTGGTGCTGGTGGGGCCGCCGCATCTGCCGTTCGGCCCAGCCCTGGGCGCGCGGCAGCTTGACCTGCCGCGCATGCTGTGCGTGCGCGGTGCGGCTGGCAACGCGCCTTCGCTGCTCTGGGCCACACGCGAAGCGCTGCAGTGCGCCGACGTGGCAGCGGTGCTGGCCTGGCTGCCCGATGCGCGCAGCGCCCACCTGCGGCGCCTGCAGATCGCCGCGCACGCGCACAACAAGCTGCTGTTTGTGTTCAGGCCGCTCAGGGCGCAGCAGGAGTCGTCACCCGCGCCGCTGCGTTTGCTGCTCGAAGGCACGGTGAGCGATGCCGGCAACCTGCTGGTCAATGTCTTCAAACGCCGTGGCCCGCCGCTGGCGGCGCCGGTGCTGCTCGACACCCGGCCGGGCAGGCTGTCGGCACTGCTGGCCGCCAGCGGCGAAAGGGCGCGTCGCCGCCGTGAAGAGCTTGCGCCTCTCGCACGGCCTTCCCGGGTCTTGCAGCCTGAAACGCCCACCTCACCGTCAGGTCACATCCATGCCTTGCTGGATCGCATTGCACAGCCGGCCCACCCTTGAGGCCGGCGGCGCGGTCATCGGTGAAGCGGCCCTGCAGCGTGCTGCGGGCAGCATCGCGCTGGGCTTTACGCCGCGCGTGGCGCTGCTCGATGAAGCCGTGCTGCTTGACGTGACCGGCAGCCTGCGGCTGTTTGGCGGACTGGCGCGCCTGATGGCGCTGCTGGCGCAGCAACTCGACGCATTTTTTGAATCAAATCGGCTTGCAGCCCAGGTGAAACGTGCGCAAGGTGCTACATCTTTGATAGCGCTTGGGCGGCTGCGACTGGCCGATCCGGCAACTGGCCCATCGCCCCGGCGCGTGGCCGACCTGCCCATGCACACGCTGAGCGCCGCGCGCCCGCACTTGGGCGTGCTGCAGCGCACCGGTTGCCGCAACTGGGATGATTTGCTCCGCCTGCCGCG
>NCGI01000481.1 GCA_002256925.1 Polaromonas sp. 28-63-22 | reverse complement strand
CATGTAGGCGCCGACCAGGCCGGCAACCGCAGCGTTGATGTGCACGACGGTACCGCCGGCGAAGTCAAGCGCGCCCATCTGCCAGATGTAGCCCGCCTTGCCATTCATCGCGTCAACCACTTCCTTCCCGGTGTAGGCATCGGGGCCCATCCAGAACCACACCATGTGGGCGATCGGCGCGTAGCTGAAGGTGAACCACAGGGCCATGAACATCAGCACTGCCGAGAACTTAATGCGTTCGGCAAAGGCACCGACGATCAGGCAGCAGGTGATACCGGCAAACGTGGCCTGGAACGCCGCGAACACGATCTCGGGAATCACAACACCTTTGCTGAAGGTGGCGGCGTTGGCGAAGGTGCCGGCAACGTTGTCCCACACACCCTTCATGAACAGCCGGTCAAAGCCACCGAAAAAGGCATTGCCTTCGGTGAACGCCAGGCTGTAGCCATAGATGAACCACAGCACGAGGATCATGGAGAACGTCACCATCACCTGCATCAGGACCGACAGCATGTTTTTGCTGCGCACGAGGCCGCCATAAAACAGCGCGAGGCCGGGTATCGTCATCATGATGACGAGCAGTGTGGAGACCATCATCCAGCCGGTGTCGCCCTTGTTGGGGACAGGTGCAGCCGCTGCCGGCGCCGATGCGGGTGCCGCCGCAGGGGCAGCGGCAGCCGCAGGCACCGCAGCTTCAGGCGTGGACGCAGCCGGTGCGGAGGCGGCCGGGGCTTCGGCCGGCGCCTGCGCCAGAACGAATGCACTGGAAGTCAGCAAACTGAGCCCCAACGCAAGGGAGGCAAGTAGTTTTTTCATGTCAATATTCTCTTTTGATGAGTTAAGCCTTACAGCGCTTCCTTGCCGGTCTCACCGGTGCGGATACGGACTACTTGCTCCAGGTTGTAGACAAAAACTTTTCCGTCACCGATCTTGCCGGTACGCGCAGCGCCTTCCACAGCCTCGATGACGCGGTCCACCAGATCGTCTGAAATGGCGGCCTCGATCTTGACCTTGGGCAGAAAATCGACAACGTACTCCGCGCCACGGTACAGCTCGGTATGGCCTTTTTGCCGCCCAAAGCCCTTGACCTCCGTGACGGTGATGCCCTGCACGCCAATGCCGGACAGTGCTTCGCGCACTTCATCGAGCTTGAACGGTTTAATGATGGCGGTGACGAGTTTCATGGGTTCTCCTACGTAGTGAATCGGCGCTCAGAAGTTGTATTTCA
>NCGI01000480.1 GCA_002256925.1 Polaromonas sp. 28-63-22 | reverse complement strand
CAGCCCCTGCGCGGCCAGCTCGCGCACCCTGGCCTTTTCCTTGTTGGGAAGGCCCGACGGCATCGGCCCGGCAGGAACGAACACGGTCGGCAGGTGACCAAAATGCAGCGCACCGATCAGCAGGCCCGGAACGATCTTGTCGCACACGCCCAGCATCAGGGCGGCGTCGAACATGTCGTGCGACAGCGCCACGGCGGTGGCCATCGCAATCACGTCGCGGCTGAACAGGCTCAGTTCCATGCCGCTGGTGCCCTGCGTGACGCCGTCGCACATGGCCGGCACGCCGCCCGCCACCTGCGCCGTGGCGCCCTGTCTGCGTGCCTCGTCCTTGATCAGGTCCGGGTAGGTCTTCAACGGCGTGTGCGCCGACAGCATGTCGTTGTAGGCGGTGACGATGGCAATGTTGGGTGCGCGCTCGGTGACAACCTTGAAGCGGTCATCGAGCGGCATGCCAGCCACCGCATGCGCGAGGTTGGCGCAACCCATGCGGTCGGTGCTGCGCGCGCGCGTGGCTGCTGCATGCAGTTGCGCCAGATAGGCAGTGCGTGTCGGCCTGCTGCGATCAATAATGCGGGCCGTGATGTTTGCGACCGTCGAATGAAGTGCCATGTTCTGCGTATCCTCTGGGCGTTGTAACTTTATTACCTTCACCATGGTAACGGTTGCCAACGCCCCGGAAGCTTGCGGGGTTACAGCCGGGTTACCAAACCTGCTGGCGCGGGAGCGCCGTGATGCCATGAATCCGGCCCGATGAAATCCTGAATGTTCCCGTTCGCCCCGAGGTATCGAAGCGGTCTTCCGCGACACCTGAGGCAGTGACGCGACACAGACCGCCTGGCAACGGCAAAACAGCGCCCGATTCCGCCGAAAAAAACAGGCCTCGCGGTAAAGTGGCTGAGTGATTGATTCCGACCTTCTTCAACGCCCCGCCACCGCCCGGCCCGTGCGTGATCCGGCGCGCATGCTGCAGGCCGTGACGCGCGAATGGGGTGGCCACAGCGACCTGTGGCTGTTCGCCTACGCCTCGCTGATCTGGCGGCCCGAGCAGGCCTTTGCCGAAGAACGTTTCGCCACCGTGTATGGCTACCACCGGGCCCTGAAGATGTGGAGCCGGGTGAACCGTGGCACGCCCGAATGTCCGGGTCTGGTGTTTGGTCTGCTGCCGGGCGGCAGTTGCCGGGGCGTGGCCTACCGCATTCCCCAGGCGCTGGTGGCGCAGGCCTTGCCGCAG
>NCGI01000479.1 GCA_002256925.1 Polaromonas sp. 28-63-22 | reverse complement strand
GTTCGCGCTGCAGATGCTGCCGGTCAGCTACACCGGCCTGGCGCTGATCGTGCTGGGTATCAGCCTGATGGTCGGGGAGCATTTCGCGCCGGGCTTTGGCGTCCTGGGGCTCGGTGGCGTGGTGGCTTTTATCGTGGGGTCGATCATGCTGATCGACACCGACTCGCCCGGCTACCGCATTCCCTGGCCGCTGATCGCCGGCGTCGCGGCGGCAAGCGTCGGCTTCTTGCTGGTGGTGCTGAATTTCGCGTTGCGGGCGCGCCGGCGGCCCGTGCTGAGCGGGTGCGAGCAGCTGCTGGACGCGACCGGGGAAGTGCTTGCGGGCGACGATGGCCATGGTTCGGCACGCATTCTGGGTGAGGTGTGGCAGGTACGCGCGAGTGCCCCGCTTGGGCGCGGTCAAATCGTCAGGGTGGTGGGTATCGACGGGCTGGTGCTTTCCGTCGAACCTGCGGGCCTGCAAGGGGACGCAACATGATCTTCGATCTCAGCTGGCTGGGTGCCGGCCTTGTTTTGCTGCTGGTGCTTGTCTTTTTGTTCAATGCGGTACGCATCTTCCGCGAATACGAGCGTGGCGTGGTCTTCACGCTGGGACGCTTCTGGCAGATCAAGGGGCCGGGGCTGGTGCTCATCATCCCGGTGGTGCAGCAGGCGGTGCGGGTGGACCTGCGCACGGTGGTGCTGGAAGTGCCGACGCAGGATGTGATCTCGCGCGACAACGTCTCGGTCAAGGTCAGCGCCGTGGTGTACCTGCGCGTCATCGACCCGCAAAAGGCGATCATCCAGGTGGTCGATTACCTCAACGCGACCAGCCAGCTTGCGCAGACCATGCTGCGTTCGGTGCTGGGCAAGCATATGCTCGACGACATGCTGGCCGAGCGCGAGAAACTGAACACCGATATCCGGCAGGCGCTGGATGCGCAAACCGATTCATGGGGCATCAAGGTCGCCAACGTCGAGATCAAGCAGGTGGACCTGACCGAGTCGATGGTCCGCGCGATTGCCCGCCAGGCCGAAGCCGAACGCGAGCGGCGTGCCAAGGTCATCCACGCCGAAGGCGAATTGCAGGCGGCCGAAAAGCTGTTCCAGGCGGCGAAGATCCTGGCGCAGGAACCGCAGGCGATACAACTGCGCTACCTCGAAACGCTGACCGTGATCGGTGCCGACAAGAACACGACGGTCATCTTCCCGCTGCCGATGGATCTGCTGGCGCCTTTTCTGGAAAAACGGA
>NCGI01000478.1 GCA_002256925.1 Polaromonas sp. 28-63-22 | reverse complement strand
GCTGCGCGCCCGGCGGCTCAGCGTCTTGCGTATTTCGCATGGGCGGGTGTGGCTGACGCTGACCGATGGCGGCCCCTGGAGCCGGGTGCGGGCGGGCGACCACTTCTTGAGCCCGGGCGAGAGCCTGACCCTGTTTCCCGGGCAGGAACTGGTGATGGAGCCCTTCGGCCCGACAGACGGCGCGCCGGCGCAATTCACCTGGGTCGAGCCGGGCGCGGAGGCCGCCGCTGTGCATGTCCCCCGCGTTCCCGCCCTGGGCCCGGCGGCGCTTTGGCGCGGCAGCGTGGTGGAGCCGCTGCTTGATTTGCGCCATGCCGCCGGTCTGGCGGCCCGCGCCACGGGCCGGCTGGCGGTCGGGCTGGGGCGGCTGGCGGGTGCTGCGCTGGTATTGCCTGGCGCCGTAGTCGCTATGATTTTCGTAGCTGCTGGCGCAGGTAAAACAAGGTATGCAAGCGCATTGGATGCTGAAAACCATGCGGCGGCAGCACCCTGCCACCTGTCCTGACCAGACCGGGGCATGACCCTGGCGGGCGGCTGACGCACGCGCCGGCATAATTTGTGGATGGCCGACCCTGACGGTTCTCCCGCTATCCCTGGCGCGACCTTGCCGGAACGCGCCGCCTGTCTTCGCGTGGTGGTGATGGGTGTGGCCGGCTGCGGCAAATCGGCCGTGGGCCGTTTGATCGCACAGCAACTGGGACTGCCGCTGATCGAAGGCGACGATTTCCATCCACGCGGCAATGTTGAAAAAATGCAGCGCGGCGTGCCGCTGACCGACGACGACCGCGCCGGCTGGCTGCAGACGCTGGCGGCCGAGCTGGCGCGTCACGGCGGCGGCGCGGTGCTGACCTGCTCGGCACTGAAACGTGCCTACCGGGATCGCCTGCGGCAGGCCGCTTCGCCGCTGCACTTTGTTTACCTCAATATCACCGAAGAAGAGTCGCTCCGGCGCGTGGCCCAGCGCGCGCTGAACTACCCCACCGCACCCCACCATGTCCAAAGCCTTCGCTTCGCAATCCGACCTGGCCGACAAAGCCATCACCTTCGAGCAGCTCAGCGCGCACTGCTGGGCCTACACCGCCGAGGGTGATCCGAATTCCGGCGTGATCATCGGCGAGCAATTCATCATGGTGAGCGACGCCACCGCCACGCCGGCCATGGCGCAGGACCTGATCGCGCGTATCCGTACCGTCAGCGACAAGCCCATCAAGTACGTGCTGCTGACCCACTACCACGCGGTGCGTGTGCTGGGCGCCAGCGCCTACCGGGCCGAGGGCGCCACCGAAGTCATTGCCAGCCAGGGCACCTACGAGCTGATCGTCGAGCGCGGCGCGCAGGACATGCAAAGCGAGATGGAGCGTTTCCCGCGTCTGTTCCGCAACGCTGAAAGCGTGCCGGGGCTGACCTGGCCAACGATGGTGATTGCCGGTGGCGACCCGACCCGGGGCGAGGTGCCGGGCAGGCTGGTGATCGATCTGGGTGGCGTGAAAGTGCAGATCTGGCACCCCGGCCCGGGCCACACACGCGGCGACACGATTGCCTGGGTGGAGGAAGAAAAAGTGCTGTTTTCAGGCGACCTGGTGGAGTATGAAGCCGGCGTTTACACCGGCGACGCGCAGCTCGCCGAATGGCCGGCCACCCTCGAAGTCCTGCGCGTGCTGAAGGCCGAGGCGATCGTTCCCGGCCGGGGCGAAGCCATGAAAGGCGCCGCCAACGTCAACAAGGCGCTCGATTACACCAAACGCTGGGTCGAAATGCTCTTTGCCGCCGGCAAGGAGGCCGCCGCCGCCAACATGAGCCTGAAAGCCGCGATGGACCACACCCGCCACAGCATGGACCCTGTGTTTGGCCATGTGTTCATCTATGAACATTGCCTGCCTTTTGATGTCAGCCGCGCTTTCGACGAGGCCAGCGGCATCAAGCATCCCCGCATCTGGACCGCCGCGCGCGACAAGGAAATGTGGGCGGCGCTGCAGGGTTGACTCACGCCGTGCCGGGCTGGTTGAGCGCTTGCCTAGACCCAATCCACATGTGACAGCAGCGCCATGAAGGCCTCCACGGCTTTCGGGCCGTCGAGCTTTTCCAGCCGTTCGAGCAGTTCCGGATCATCGGCCGTG
>NCGI01000477.1 GCA_002256925.1 Polaromonas sp. 28-63-22 | reverse complement strand
GCGGCTCACGCTGGCGCCTGACGGCACGCCGTGGCTGTATGACTCGATCCATGCATGCGGCTGCTACCACCTGTTTTTTCCCACGCCGCGCGCCGTGCCCCGGCCCCCGCCGCCAGCGGCTGCCGGCGGTGCAGCGCCACCGGTCGAATGGGCCTTTGTACCCACCACGCTGCCGGCGATGGGTGTGGGCCAGCGCGTGGTGATGCGCCTGGCCAGCGGAACGCATTACATCGAGGGCCTGCGACCGCTGACGGACGACGCGCCGGCCCGAACGTATGGCGCCGCCACCAGCTTCGCGCTGGTGGACGACAACGCGCTGGCTGTTCTGGCCCATGGGCATCGACAGCCCCGGCGCGATGCGCCAGTGGGGCCGCCAGCCCACCGCGTTTGTCGGACGCAGGCATTTCGACGATGCGCGACTGATGGAGCTGCGGTTTGGGTTGACGAGGCCGTGACAGCGGCGCGTGGCGGCTTCAGCGGCGGTATGGCCGCTGCGCACCATGCATGCAGCTGTCATTTGTGCATCAAATCGGCCGCAAGCCCCCGAAGTACCTGCGCAACCAGCTATTAAATCAATAGCGCCTTGGTGCAAGGCCGGCACACCAGACCTCACCGCCGCAGCCTGGTGAACGCCTCAAACTCCCAGCTCCTCATCGCCAGCAGCAGCGTGTAGCCTTCACGGTCTTTGTCGGCGAGCTTTTGATCGGCCTGATGCTGCTGCGCGAAGTCTTGCGCCACCCGCTGCATGCGTTCCAGAAACGAGGGCGCCAGGCTGCGGCTGATCGAGCCGTGCACCAGCAGCAGACCTTCGCCGTCGCCTTCAAAGCCGCCTGAAAAGTAATCCAGCAGCGCGTTGTCGCGAAAGTAATGCATCACCGCGCCATGCGGTCGCCAGCGGAAGGTCTTGGCGAGTTTGAGGCGGTAGCGGTTCAGCGGCTTGAGTTCGATGATGCCGATGCGGTCGAGCTGCGCGAGGTATTTGATGCACTCGGCGTTTGTCAGGCGGTAGCTGCTGGTGATCTGCTCCAGCGTCCACTGCGACAGCACGCAAATCGCGGTCAGCAGCAATTTTTTGTCGGCGACCACGGCTTTTTCCTGCGCCTGCGTCAGCTCGGCCAGCAGCGGCTGCATATCGGCCACGCTGCGCGCCAGCTCTGAAAAGTCGAGTTTCAGCGCGCGACAGATCGCGTCGACGCGCGACAGCGGCATGTCGCCTTTGGCCAGCATGCGCTTGACACTCGATTCGGCCATGCCCAGGGCGTGCGCCAGGTCGGCGTAGGTCATGCGGGCGGCCTTGAGTTCTTTCTTCAGGGTGGTGACAAGATCGGCGCTGGTGCTCATGAAGACCTCTTGTAGTCAAAACGTCAAAGCGGAAAAGTATCGATTATCAGTACTTGATGGCGCACGGTATCGGCTTGTATCGAAATCCAGCCCAAACGGGCCGATGCCAAGCCAGACTCGGCGCATTCAATCAAGCCAAAGGACTCGCCGTGATGGTCAACCCCGAAAAAACCGAGCGCAGCTTGCTGGTCGCCGTGCTGCTGCTGCTGGCGGTGGCG
>NCGI01000079.1 GCA_002256925.1 Polaromonas sp. 28-63-22 | reverse complement strand
ATCAAGGAATACAGCAACTGGCCCACCATTCCCCAGCTTTACGTCAAGGGCGAATTTATCGGCGGTTCGGACATCATGATGGAGATGTACGAGAACGGCGAGTTGCAGCAGGTGCTGGGTACGCCAGCGACCTGAAGGCGCCGCACCGGCCCCTTCTCCGGGGCCTCACTCAATGTCAATCAGCGGGTGTAGCCTGAGCAGGCACCGGCATTGACCGCGCCCTGGCATTCGCGTTTCAGGCGGGCGCTGCGTTCTTTGGTGGTTTCCTGCGAGCCGGGCATGAACTTCGCATTGTTCCCGGCCGTCTTTTGTTTGACGGATTTTTTCTTCGCGTGGACCTGAACCGGCGGATTCAGCACGTCAAGCGCCTGCGCCCTGGCCGTCTGCGCCAGCATGATGGTAGCGACTGCGCAAGCGGCAGCGATTTTGATGGATTGCGCTCTCATGGTTTCCGTCCCTCGTGTTGTGATTTTGTTTGCCCAACCGGGCGAGCCCATTTACTGCAGCTTCGGATCGCCGTAATTTTCTTCGTCGGGTGGCGCATCGGCAGGCAGGCGAAACCCTTCACTGGCCCAGGCGCCAAAATCGATGTTTTTGCAACGTTCGCTGCAAAAAGGACGAAACGGGTTGCTGGCGGCATAAACGCTTTCGCCGCCGCAACCCGGGCACACCACCAGTTTCAGCGGCTGTTTGTCTTTGCTCGTCATGGACGTCTCCCCGGCCTGCCCGACGCTCAGGAGCACAGCGTCAATTCGAACATCGAGTCATCGGTGCTCGCATGCAGGCGATCGTCGCTGGCATGGCGCATCAGGCGCACCGAAACCACCAGGCGGTTGCCGCTGGTTTCGGGAATGAGGCCCAACGCCGGGTCGATGCGCAGCCGGGCCAGCTGAAACGTGCGGCCCTGCGGCAGCGTCTGCCGGTATTCACCGGCGGGTGCCACGACTTTTTGCGGTGCGCCAGAATCGCGAAGCAGGGTCAGCAGCACCCGGATGGACTCCGCGAGCGGCACCAGTGGTGCGATCCAGCGCTGAAGGTCAAGCTTGCGGCTGCCGGCGGGCCCGTGCTGCCATGCGAAATAGGCCGGAAGATCAAACTCGCAGGTTCCCCCAGGAATACCGACACGGCTGCGAATGCTCATGAGCCAGTCGTTTTCGGTCAGCGAATGGCCCGCCTTGCCGGGAAGATTGTTCAACGCCGCAAAGCAGCCCTCCAGCTGGGCCGTGACGTCGTTCAGCACCGCTTCCGAAATTGCCGGGTTGCCGCGGTAACTGCTGAGCACGTGTTTCTGCTTTTCCAGATCCTTCAGGACGTCGGTTTTCAGATCGGCTCTGGCCGCAACGTCCATGATCTCGAAAATCGTCGTGATCGCGTAGTGATGATCCGTCGGACTTTCTCGCTCCACCAATTCACCGAGGCGGCGAAACAGGTGCTCCAGGCGCAGGTAGGTGCGTATGCGTTCGTTAAAAGGGTACTCGTAAAGAATCACAGCGCTATGTCGTCCACTTCGTCAGGGGGGATGGGTGTCTGCACATCATAGCCCGAAGCGGCGCGCGACATGCCTCACCAGGTCACCGAGCGGCTCCAGCAACAGGCCATCGTTGTAGATGCAGATGTCGGCCGCAGCAAGGCGCTGGGCGCGTGTCGCCTGCCCGGCAATGATCTGTTGCACCGCCTCGCGCGTGAAGCCGTTTCGCGCCATGACCCGCTCGACCTGCGTTGACGGCCGGCAGTCCACCACGAGTACCTGATCGACCTGCGACCGCCAGCGCCCCGACTCCACCAGCAAGGGAATGTCAAAAACCAGGCAGGTATGCCCTGCAGCGCTCGCCCGTTCGGTCTGCCTGATGGTTTCCTGGCGAACCAGGGGGTGAATGATGCTTTCAAGTTGTCGCCTGGCGGCGGCATCGCTAAACGCCAGCTGCCGCATCAGCTCACGGTTCAGGGCGCCGTCAGCCGCGATGAAATAACCACCGAATTGCCGGGCGATTTCAGGGATGGCCAACCCGCCCGGCGCAGTCAGCAGCCTGGAGATGGCGTCCGCATCGATCAGCTGCGCGCCACAATCGACCAGCATGCGCGCCACGGTACTCTTGCCGCTGCCTATGCCGCCGGTAAGGCCGATGCGCACGAGGGCGGCGGGCATGCGTCTAGAGTCCGACGACCCGCAAAATGGCCTGGGGGCCGAAAAACATGGCCGTAAAGCCCGCGCCGGCCAGAAAGGGACCGAAGGGCACATAGCCCCCTTCACGCAAGCCGCTGCTGAACTTGAGCGCGATCCCGATGATGGCGCCAATCACGGAGGCCATCAGGATCATGGGCACCAGTGCCGGCCAGCCAAACCAGGCACCCAGCGCCGCAAAAAGTTTGAAGTCACCGTATCCCATGCCTTCCTTGCCGGTGACGAGTTTGAAAGCCCAGTACACAGCCCATAGCGAGACATAGCCCGCCACCGCACCCCACAAGGCGGTGGAGAGATTGACCGCCGGGTTCCACTGCAGCGCGGCAGCGATCAAGCCGGCCCAAAGCAAAGGCAGGGTGATGTCATCGGGCAACAGCGTGGTGTCCCAGTCGATCAGCGCCAGCGCCAGCAAGGCCGCCGAAAAGCCGCACCAGACCAGCGCCGTGACCGACCAGCCCCAGCGCCAGACACAAAAGAAAAACAAGGCCCCCGTGACCGCCTCGACCACTGGATACCGCAGGCCATAGGGCGTGCCGCAGGCCGAGCATTTGCCGCGCAAAAACACATAGCTCACCACGGGAATGTTTTCGTACCAGCGCAACACATGGCCGCACTGCGAGCAGCGGGAACGCGGCGTCATCAGGTTGAATTTTTCCTCCGGCTGCCCGACCGCCTCCAGTGGCTTTCCGGTGATGTCAGCGCATTCCTGCGCCCACTGCCGCTCCATCATTTTCGGCAGCCGGTAGATCACGACGTTCAGAAAGCTTCCGACAAGCAAGCCCAGCAGGCCGGCAAGCAGCGCGCCGGCTTCTGCCTCCACACCGAACCCCATCAGACGACTTGACCCAGCTTGAAAATCGGTAGGTACATCGACACCACAATACCGCCAATGAGCGTGCCCAGAAACACGATGATGATCGGCTCCATCAGGCTGGACAGGCCGGCGACCATTTCATCGACCTCGGCCTCATAAAAATCAGCCGCCTTCCCCAGCATGTGATCCACCGAGCCGGATTCTTCACCGATGGCGCACATCTGCAGCACCATGGTGGGGAACAGATTGGCATTCGTCATGGCCGCCGTCAGACTGGTACCGGTCGAGACTTCCTGCTGGATTTTCTCGGTCGCGTCGGCGTAAAGCGAATTGCCCGATGCGCCACCGACCGAATCGAGGGCCTCGACGAGCGGCACGCCGGCGGCAAACATGGTCGAAAGCGTGCGGGTCCAGCGGGCAATGCATGATTTTTCAATCAACGCCCCGAACACCGGCACCTTGAGCAGCAGTCGGTCCATGAACTTCTGCATTTTTTCATTGCGCTTCCAGGCCTGCATGAAAAAGTAGATGCCGCCGCCGATGCCGCCAAAAATGAGCCACCAGTAAGCGACGAAAAACTCGCTGATCGCAATCACAAACAGCGTCGGCGCCGGCAAGTCAGCGCCAAACGAGGAAAACACGCTCTTGAACGCCGGAATCACGAAAATCATGATCACGGCGACGACGACAAAGGCAACCACCACCACCGAAATCGGATACATCAGCGCCGATTTGATCTTGGACTTGATGGCCTCGGTTTTCTCCATATATACCGCCAGGCGGTCCAGCAGCGACTCCAGAATACCGGCCGCCTCGCCAGCCTCGACGAGGTTGCAGTACAGCGCGTTGAAGTACAGCGGATACTTGCGGAAAGCCGCACTGAGCGAGGTACCGGTTTCCACGTCAGTACGCACGTCGTTGAGCAGCTTGGTCACACTCGCGTTCGGGTTGCCTCGCCCGACGATGTCAAACGACTGCAGTAGCGGCACGCCGGCCTTCATCATGGTCGCCAGCTGCCGGGTAAAAATGGCAATGTCCCGCGGCTTGATCGATTTGCCCGACCGCATGGCGCGCTTTTTGATCTTGCTGGGCAGTACGCCCTGGCGGCGCAACGACGACTTGACCTGGTTTTCACCCGCTGCGCGGATCTCGCCGCGCACCTGTTTGCCGCCCCGGTCTTTGCCCTCCCATTCGAAGACAAACTCTTTAACGCCTTTGGATACTGCTGTTGCCATAGTGCTCTCTCTTAGTGGGAACGGCTTTTAGGCCGATGACCCGTATTTCCACGCCGTGATGGCGCTACGCCCCGGCGTGAAGCATCAAACATTGGTGCAGCCGAGGACTTCTTCCAGCGAAGTCATGCCGAGCTTGACCTTGTGCAGGCCCGACTGGCGCAGGCTCCTCACGCCTTCGAGTTCGGCTTGGGCTGCGATTTCCGGTGCGTTGCCGTCGCGCAGCACGATTCGCTGGATTTCGTCGCTGATGGGCATGACCTGGTAGATGCCGACACGGCCCTTGTAGCCGTTGGTGCACATGGAGCAGCCGACCGGGCGGTAGGTGGTCCAGGAGCCATCGACGTCGCTCTCCTTGAAGCCGGCCTCGAGCAGGGTCTCGCGCGGAATATCGGCCGGCGCTTTGCAGTTCGGGCAGAGTCGGCGGGCCAGACGCTGCGCGGTGATAAGGATCACGCTGGACGCAATGTTGAACGGCGCAATACCCATGTTGCGCATACGCGTCAACGTGGTCGGCGCGTCGTTGGTGTGCAGCGTCGACATGACCAGGTGGCCGGTCTGGGCCGCCTTGATGGCGATGTCGGCGGTCTCGATGTCGCGAATCTCGCCGACCATGATGATGTCGGGATCCTGACGCAGGAAAGCCTTCAGCGCGACGGTAAACGTCATGCCCGCCCGCTCGTTCATGCTGACCTGGTTGACGCCGGGCAAGGTGATCTCGGCCGGGTCCTCCGCCGTCGCTATATTGACGCCTGGCTTGTTCAGGATGTTGAGGCAGGTGTAGAGCGACACGGTTTTACCCGAGCCGGTCGGACCCGTGACCAGCACCATGCCGTAGGGCCTCTGGATAGCGGCCAGCAAGCGTGCTTTTTCTTCCGGTTCATAGCCCAGCGCATCGATTCCCAGCTTGGCGCTGCTCGGATCCAGAATACGAATGACGATTTTTTCGCCATACATGGTCGGAAGCGTGCTGACCCGGAAGTCAATGACACGGTCCGGACCGATCTTGAGCTTCATCTTGCCGTCCTGCGGCACGCGCTTTTCAGAAATGTCGAGCTTGGAGATCACCTTGATGCGCGCCGCCAGCTTTTCTTTGATCGCCACCGGCGGCGAGGCGATTTCGCGCAGTTCGCCGTCAACCCGGAAGCGCACGCGGTAGGTATGCTCAAAAGGCTCGAAATGCAGGTCCGAGGCGCGCATGCTGAAGGCATCCAGCAGCATCTTCTGCAAAAATTTGACGACGGGTGCGTCTTCGACCTCTGATGCCGTGGTTTCATCGTCGGCAAGCGACGAGTCCACAGCGGCCTCGTCAAACTCGAAGTCGTCGCCGATGATGTTTTCCATCGCCTCGGCGGCCGTCGCGCCCGACGCCTCGACCAGCCTGGAAAGCTTGTCATATTCGGCAATGACCCAATCCACGCCCATCTGGGTGGAAAACTTGATTTTTTCGGCCGCCTCCTGATCGGAAGGATCTGCGGTGGCGACGATCAGCCGGTTGCTGCGCTTGCTCAGCACCACAATGCGGTAGGTCGTGCAAATCTTGGTGTCCAGCAGACCTTTCGGCAAGCGCTGAACGTCGATGGCGTCGAGATCCAGAAGCGGCGCGGCAAAGGCCGTGGACATGGTGTGCGCAAGGTCCACCGCCGACACAGCACCTGAACCTGTCAGTTCGGCAATGAAACTGGTGCGGCCCGATTGCGCCTTGCGAAAAATGTCCTCGGCGGCCTTCTGACCCAGCTTGCCCGCCACCACCAAAGCACGGCCCAGGCCCGGCAGGGCCATGGAGGTGTTTTCAGTCATCGCGATGTCGACAGCGGCCATGGGAATAGGGTTCTCTCAAATCGGTATCATCACCGATAGATAACAAGGTGTAAACGAAAACCGCCCGCGCAGGTGTGTCGGGCGTTGGAACTATGCAAAGAAACGCACACTTGCCCTCAATAAAAGGCGCAGGTGTGGTCGGGGTGAGAGGATTCGAACCTCCGGTCTCTACGTCCCGAACGTAGCGCTTTACCAGACTAAGCTACACCCCGAAACGACCACCTGGCGACCGCTGGGCTTGCACTGACGTCGTCCATGCGGCCTCAGGATCGCCGCTCCAGCAGTTGCGATGCCAGGTTTCTCAAGGCTTCACTGTAAGGGTTTTGCGGCAATGTTTGCAAGGCATCCAGGGCCCGCTGCGCTTCTGTGGCGGCGGCCTGACGGGTTGCCTGCAAAGCCCCGGTTTTCTGGACGATGGCAATCACACTGTCGATTTGCCCGGTACCGCCCGACTCGATGGCCTCTTTAATAACGTTGCGCTCTGCCTCGCTCCCGCGCTGCATGGCAATGATCAGCGGCAAGGTGGCCTTGCCTTCGCGCAGGTCGTCGCCAAGGTTTTTACCCATCTCGAGCACCGCTCCGTCGTAGTCCAGCACGTCGTCAATCACCTGAAAGGCCGTGCCGAGGGCCTGCCCATAGTCTGCGCAGCTCTGCTCGACCTGCGGTGAAGAACCCGCCAACAGGGCCGCCAGCCGCGCGCTGGCCTCGAAAAGTTTGGCCGTCTTGGAGCGAATCACCCGCAAATAGCCGTCTTCGGAAAGCGATGCGTCGTGCATGTTCATGAGCTGCAGCACTTCACCTTCGGCGATCACGTTGGTCGCCTCGGCAAGGGTTTGCATGACACGCATGCTCCCTGCGTCAACCATCATCTGAAAGGCGCGCGAATACAGAAAATCGCCCACCAGCACGCTGGCCGGGTTGCCAAACGCCTCGTTGGCTGTTGCGCGCCCGCGACGCAGTGTGGACTCATCGACCACGTCGTCATGCAGCAAAGTGGCCGTATGGATGAATTCCACGACGGCCGCCAGGTTGAAGCGCTGCGCGCCCCGGTAGCCAAGGGCGCCGCACATCAGGAGCAGCAGCGCGGGGCGCAGGCGTTTGCCGCCTGCCGCCACGATGTACTGCGAAACCTGGCTGACCAGCGGAACGTCCGACTTCAGGCGCTCCGCGATCACGGCGTCCATTCCCAGCATATCGTCGGCAATCAGGGACAGGGCGGCGGCGGTGCTTGAGGAATTGACAGACAAAAAGAGGTCCCGACGTTAGTTTGGGCTGATTATAGGAAGGCGAGTCCATTGAACGGCCTTCACGCCAGAGGCTTGACGGCAGCGCCGGGCGGGGATGGTCAAAATGGCCCCCGCATGCTAGAATCCAAGGCTCTGCGGAAATCCGTCTGCAGAACTCAATTTACGAGGTCTTACATGTACGCGGTCATAAAAACCGGTGGCAAACAATACAAAGTTGCTGCTGGCGAAAAAATTAAAGTAGAACAGATTGCTGCGGACGTAGGCCAAGAGATCGTTATTGACCAGGTTTTGGCTGTCGGTTCCGGCAGCACACTCACGGTCGGTACGCCCTTGGTGCTAGGTGCCACAGTCACAGTCACGGTCATTTCCCATGGCAGGCACGACAAGATTCGCATTTTCAAAATGCGTCGTCGCAAGCACTATCAAAAACGCCAGGGTCATCGGCAGAACTTCACTGAGCTGCAAATCGGCGCCATCGTCGGTTAATGCGGCCCAAGCATCAGGAGTAACCAGAAATGGCACAGAAAAAAGGCGGCGGCTCTACGCGAAACGGGCGTGATTCACAGCCCAAAATGCTTGGCGTCAAGAAATTTGGCGGCGAAGTCATCCATGCAGGCAGCATCATCGTGCGTCAGCGCGGCACCAAGTTCCATCCCGGCGTCAACGTCGGCATTGGCAAGGACCACACGCTGTTTGCACTGGTTGATGGCCAGGTGTCTTTTGCCATCAAAGGCTCGCTGAACAAGCATACTGTCAATGTGACCCCAGCTGCCGCAACACCGGCCTGAGCTGATCACTTCGACAAGTCACCTTGACCCAGCGAAGCCCCGACCTGTCGGGGCTTTTTTGTTTGTAAACTGCTTTCCCGGACTGGACAACCGTTCAGCCCCTTTGCCACCGGGCCCACCATGAAATTCGTTGACGAAGCCTTTATTGACATTGCCGCAGGTGATGGCGGAAGCGGCTGCGTCTCTTTCAGCCACGAGAAGTACAAGGAATTTGGCGGCCCGAACGGCGGCGACGGCGGGCGCGGCGGCCACGTCTATGCGGTGGCCGACATCAACCTCAACACGCTGGTCGATTTTCGCTTTTCGCGTCGCCACGATGCCAAAAACGGTGGCCACGGCATGGGCTCGGACATGTTCGGCGCCAAGGGCGACGACATCATCCTCAAAATGCCGGTCGGCACCATCCTCACCGACTCGGAAACCGGCGACGTTCTGTTTGAGTTGCTGGTCCCCGGCGAGCAGGTGCTGATTGCCAAAGGCGGCGACGGGGGTTTCGGCAACCTGCGTTTCAAAAGTTCGACCAACCGCGCGCCGCGCAGCAAGACACCTGGCTGGCCGGGCGAGCGCAAAAGCCTCAAGCTCGAACTCAAGGTGCTGGCCGATGTGGGCTTGCTCGGCATGCCCAACGCGGGCAAATCGACCTTCATTTCGGCCGTGTCGAATGCCCGGCCACGGATCGCCGACTACCCTTTCACCACCCTGCACCCCAATCTTGGCGTGGTGCGGGTGGGCCCCGAGCAGAGCTTTGTGGTCGCCGACTTGCCGGGGCTGATCGAAGGCGCCTCGGAAGGGGCCGGCCTCGGCCACCTGTTTTTGCGCCACCTGCAACGCACCCGCCTGTTGCTGCACATTGTGGATCTGGCGCCTTTCGATGAAGCGGTGGACCCTGTGGCGCAGGCCAAGGCCATTGTGGGCGAGCTCAAGAAATACGATGAAGCGCTGTTCAAAAAGCCGCGCTGGCTGGTGCTGAACAAGCTCGACATGGTCGATGCTGACGAGCGTGCCGCCATCGTCAAGGATTTCGTCAAGCGCTTCAAGTTCAAAGGACCGGTGTTCGAGATTTCAGCCCTGACCCGCGAAGGCTGTGAGCAGCTGGTCAAGACGATCTACAAGCACGTCAAGGAAGTGCAGAAAAGCGAACAGCCCCCTGAAGAGGTCGATCCACGGTTCGCCGAGCTGCCGCCAGAACCGGCGGACACGGCCAAAGCTGAAAAGCCCTGACCTTTTCAGGCATTGGGAGCCCACCGGGGTGCCGTGGCGGGTACTGCATTCGCTATGAAAATAATAGCTGCTCGCGCACGTTCTGATTGGGCTAGAGGCCGAAAACACTAGAAAAATGCAAGAAAAAACAGGCTCCAGCGTGCTGCGCCACACCAAACGGATTGTCGTCAAGGTGGGCTCCAGCCTGGTCACCAACGAAGGCCGCGGGCTCGATGAAGCCGCCATCGGCGCGTGGTGCGTGCAGCTCGCGGCGCTGATCAAGGATGGCCGCGAGGTGATCATGGTCAGCAGCGGCGCGATTGCCGAAGGCATGAAGCGGCTCGGCTGGGCAACCCGCCCCCGGGCGATTCATGAACTGCAGGCAGCCGCCGCCGTCGGGCAAATGGGTCTGGTGCAGGTCTATGAGAGCAAGCTGCGCGAAAACGGCGTCGGCAGCGCGCAGGTGCTGCTCACGCACGCCGATCTGGCCGACCGCGAACGCTACCTCAA
>NCGI01000476.1 GCA_002256925.1 Polaromonas sp. 28-63-22 | reverse complement strand
GCGGGAACACGGCAACATTCACCGCAGCGGCGATCTCGGCGCTGCGGCCCTGGTGCGCCTGCTCGAACGCTGCGACGCGTTTCGCAAGCCGCGCCGGTTCGGGGACGTTCTGCTGGCCTGCGAATGCGATGCGCGTGGCCGCCTTGGGTATGAAAACTCGGCGTATCCGCAGCGCCCGCGACTACTGCACGCACTCGAAGCTGCGCAAGCCGTGGACACTGCCGTGGTTGCGGACGCTGCCAAAGGCGCGGGCGCCGACGGCCGGCAGATTGGCGAGCAGGTGCATGCGGCGCGCGTGGCAGCGATGGCCTCCTGGCTGGCCGCAGGCATCGACCGCATCGCGCCGGGCTGAGCGCGAGGCCGGCCGTGGCCGGAAGCGTATCGCCCTGCGCGCCAGCCCAAAATGCGGGTCCGGCCTACAGCCGTGCGCCCGGGACTCTGGTAAGGTTTGAAGGGATGCACAAGTTATCTCCGCCACCGGACCTTGCCCGCCACGGCACCGCCCTTTTTCTGGACTTCGACGGCACACTGGCTGACCTGGCGCCTCAGCCCGAGGCTGTCCAGATCGCAGGCGACCTGGTGCCGATGCTGCGCGATCTCTCAAGCCATCTCGGCGGCGCGCTGGCGATCGTGTCGGGCCGCCCACTTCGTGACCTCGACCAATTTTTATCGCCGCTGCAGTTGCCGGCGGCGGCCGAGCATGGCGCGCAGCGCCGGCAGGTTGACGGGCGCGTGCTCGGTATCACGCCGCCCGATCTTGAAGCCACCCTTCGCGCCGCCCGCGCGCTGGCGGATCGCCACCCCGGTCTGCGGCTGGAAATCAAAACCGCAACGGTCGCCCTGCACTACCGTCATGCGCCCAAACTTGAGGCGCTTTGCCTGCAGGTTCTGTCCGGGGCGGTGGGCGACACCCCAGGCGTCGAATTGCTGCGCGGCAAGTTCGTCTTCGAGGTCAAGCCAGCGGGGGTCAGCAAGGGCACCGCCATTGCCGCGTTCATGCACGAAGCGCCGTTCGCAGGGCGCGTGGCGGTGTTCGCGGGCGACGACGTGACCGACGAGGCCGGTTTTTCGGTGGTGCAGTCGATGGGCGGCTTTGGCGTCAAGGTGGGCGAAGGCGCGACGCTGGCGCAATGGCTGGGCGCGGCCTGCGCCGGGCGGGGCCCGATGACCGGCACCTCATCGGACGTGGCGCCAAACCGGCTCTTGCACCCTCACAGACCATGACGAACCAGCACGATTCCAGTCGCTTTGCGGCAACCGCCGAACCTTCGCTGTCGCTGGGAGTCATCGGCAACTGCGCGTTCAGCGCGCTGATCGACGTGCGCGGGCGCATTGTCTGGTGCTGCCTGCCGCGCTTTGACGGCGATCCCGTGTTCAATGCGCTGCTGCAGCGCGGCACCAACACGGCCGCCGGTGGCGATGGCAAGGCGGCCACCGCCCACTCCAGCGCGTTCGGCATCGAGATTGAAGATTTCGCCGAATCAAAGCAATGGTACGAACCCAACACCGCCGTGCTTCGCACGCAGCTGTTTGACAAAAGCGGCCAGGGCATCGAGATCACGGACTTCGCACCGCGCTTTTACAGCCGCTCGCGCTTCTTTCGGCCCATGACGCTG
>NCGI01000475.1 GCA_002256925.1 Polaromonas sp. 28-63-22 | reverse complement strand
CGAGATCGACATCGAGGCGCTGCACGCCAGAAGGCTGACGCTCTTTGGCGTGTCGAACAAGCTGCGCACACCCGACCAGCGCGCCCAGTCACTGCCCGCGTTTGTGACCGATGTGTTGCCCGCCCTTACCGGGGTGCGCATCAAGCCGCTGGTGGACCGCGTCTTTCCTTTTGCGGAGCTGGCTGCGGCCAAGGCCTGCATGGAAGCGAACCAGCATCTGGGCAAGATTGTGCTGACGATTGCGGCCTGACGACCTTTTCCCGTCCATCAACCCACGAGACACCCTCATGAAAAAATCGAGCTACCTGTTGGCCCTGATTCTCGGCAGCGTCAGCCTGACGGCCGCCGCGCAGGCCCCGGCCTATCCCGCCAAGCCGGTGCGCTTGGTCGTCGGCTTCGCACCCGGCGGCGCTGCCGACTATGTCGCCCGCGCCATGAGCGATGCGCTGGGCAAGGCGATGGGCCAGGCCATCGTGATCGAAAACCGGGCTGGCGCGGGCTCCAGCATCGCGGCCGAGATGGTGAGCAAGGCCGCACCCGATGGTTACACCGTGCTGATCGCCAGCCCCAGCAGCATTTCGGTGAATCCGGCGCTTAACCCCAAGCTGGGCTACACCGCCCGTGACCTCATGCCCGTCACCAAACTCACCGCCTCGCCGCTGGTCATCGCGGCCAATCCGGCCACGGGCATCACGTCGGTCCAGGATCTGATTGCCCGGGCGAAAAAAGCACCGGGCACGCTGAATTACGCCACCTCGGGCAACGGCTCGGCGCCTCATCTCGGCGCGGCACTGTTTATCCAGTTGACGGGCGTGCAGATGCAGCACATTCCGTTTCGCGGCGGCAGCCTGGCCATCCAGTCGGTGATTGCGGGCGACACGCAACTGACCTTCGGCACGCCGCCTTCGGTATTGCCGATGGTCGAGGCCGGGCGGCTGCGTGGCCTGGCCGTCAGCACGCGGGAGCGCTCGGCCCTGGTGCCAGGCGTTCCAGGCATGGCCGAGGCTGGCTTGCCCGACTACAGCATTGAATTTTGGTATGGCCTGTTTGTGCCGGCCGGTACGCCGCCAGCCATCGTGCGCAAACTGTTCGAAGCCGCCACCACGGCGATCCTTCTCATCGTCACCCGAGCAGTTCGCGTCGTTCCTGAATGAAGACGCCAAATTCTGGGTCAAGCTGGTCAAGGATGCGGGCGTCAAGCTCGAATAACGGGCGTACCGGGTCTGGCACCCCACGGGGCGCCACAGCTCAGGAGGGGTCTTTGCTGCGCGTGCGGCTGACCGCACTGAAGATGCCGATGCCGAGGAAAATCAGGGCGCCGATGCCAATGTAAAGCTGCGGTACGCCGGCCACGACCGCGCCCCAGATAACCCCTCCCAGAAAGATCACGAAGCCGATCATGTAGAGTGCAAAAGACATGGTTTTTCTCCTCGAAATTGAAGTCTTGGTGAAAGCACACTTTGATGCACGGTGATGGCCCGGGCTATCGGGAAGAGGCGCCAGCGCCTGTCAGCAACGGCCTACTGTGCGCCCCGCATCCGTCACATCCATCAGGGGCAATGCCGCACTCCCTCAAAGCAAACGATGACCACCACCCTCAAAATTGATTTTGTCTCTGACGTTTCCTGCCCCTGGTGCGTGATTGGCCTGCGGGCGCT
>NCGI01000474.1 GCA_002256925.1 Polaromonas sp. 28-63-22 | reverse complement strand
CGGCCGCCTTGCGGCGCACCATCGGCAGCCCCGGTAAGCAAAAGGACGGGCGGACCCACCAGCATGGCAGCGCCAAGGCGCGAAAATTCACGTCGATCCATCAGGGGTATCCGGGGTTGGTGGCGGGATAGGGTCTGTTCACATTCAAACGGGAGATGCGTTTGAATGTGAACAGAGCCTAGCTTTCAACCCTTTAATTTACCGTGCTGGAGCCACCACCCGTGTAGGCGCAGGCCGTGTGGGGGGTTTCAGAGCCACCCGGGTCCGTTCAGGCCGCCGTCAGGGTCTTTGCACGCATCGGGGCCGTTGATGCTGCCGTGAACGCGCCGGTGGGGCTGCTGGTGCCACGCACCAGGTCCGCCAGCCAGGCATCGATCAGCGCAGGGTCATTGACAGTTTTCAGGCGCTGGTAGGCCATCTCGGCCTCGGGGAAGCGGCGGCGCAGGAAGTTCAGCCACTGCTTGAGCCGGCCGGCGCGGGAGCGCGTGTCGAGGCGGCTGCACACGAGTTGCCAGAACTGGGCCAGATGCGGCACCAGCGCAGCCCAGGAAACACCGGAACCCGGCAGGGCCGGGGTGGACGAGATGCCGCCGACGGAGGCCCGGGCCGCCTTGATGGCCAGGCCCAGACCGGGATCGGCCACCGCGCCCCGGCCCAGCATCAGCATGTCGCAGCCTGAGGCTTCGATGCAGCGGCGTGCGTCGTCCACCGTCCAGATTTCGCCATTGGCGACCACCGGGATCGTGACCACTTCGCGGATGTCTGCAATGCGCGCCCAGTAGGCCGGCGGCCGGTACGCCTGCGCCTTGGTGCGGGCATGCACGACCAGCTCGCAGGCGCCGCCCGAGTCGATGGCGCGGGCGCAGTCGAGGGCACGCGCATCGTCGTGGTACCCCAGCCGCATCTTGGCTGACACCGGCATGTGCGCGGGTACGGCGCGGCGTACGGCCGAGACGATGGCAAAAATCGTTTCGGGCTCCTCGAGCAGCGCAGCACCGCCGCCGTGGCGGTTGACGATATTGGCCGGGCAACCAAAATTCAGATCAATGCCGGCCGGCCCCATGCCCGCGAGCCGTGCAGCGTTGTCGGCCAGGCATGACGGGTCCGAGCCCAGCAGTTGCGCGCGCACCGGGACGCCCGCAAGGGTTCGCCCGCCGGTATGCACCTCGGGCACGATGCGGGTGAACACGCGCTCCGGCAGCAGCTGGTCGGTGATGCGGATGAACTCCGACACGCAGCGGTCAATGCCGCCCACGCGCGTCAG
>NCGI01000473.1 GCA_002256925.1 Polaromonas sp. 28-63-22 | reverse complement strand
CACGCGGCAGGCCCTGAACCTGGCGGCAGGGGCTTGAGGCCGAAAAAAGAGTTAGCTGGCGAGTAGTCATGCTGTTTAGCCCAGGGTGATGATGGAGCGCGTACCGTCGCGTCGCCCAATGATGTTGAGCAGGTTGGCCAGGGCGGCCTGATGCTCGGGCGTGGCGCTGGCCACACCTTCAAAACGTAGTCGTGAGCCGACCCAGCGGCCGCTGCCGCTCAGTTGCAGGCTGCCCTCCAGGGTGCTCACGTTCAGGGCGGGTGTGTCGCCACCCTGGAGCGTGATGCGGTAGCTGCCCATCGGCTTGAGCGTGGACAGGCGCGACGACATCGCCAGCGCGCTCAGTTCGGCGCCGCCAGCGACGGCCAGACGGCCCTGGTTCCAGGTGAACGACAGGCCCTGTGTGACCAGGCGCAGGCTGCCCTCGGCCTGCACCGTGTTCCAGGGCGTGCCAAGGCCGGCCAGCAGTGCGGCGGGCCACTGCGATGTGCCATCGGCGAGCTGCAGCGTCGAGCCGCTCCAGCCGGGTGCCAGGCGTGCCTGCAGCGGGGACGGTGTGCAGCATGCCGCCGTGAGCTGGAAGTTCAGCGCGAGCCAGCCCGGGCGCAGCCGCCAGTCGATCTGCCCCGGCAGCGTGGCGCTGTCACGGCTGCCACGGCCGCCCGACAGCAGCAGCCGCGCCGATCCGTTCCACACGGTGCCGTGCGGCTCGATCAATTGAACCTGGCCGCTGCTGGCCTGACTGACGATGGCGCTCAACCAGCGCGCGGGCGCGAACAGCACCACGGCCAGCACAACACCCAGCACCACGCCCGCCAGTGCCCAGCCCCAGGGCGCGGCGACGGCAGGGTTGCGTGATCGGGATGCGGTGCGCAGCATGACGGGCTCAGGCCTCGCCGTGAAGCGGCGCCGTGGAGGAGGTTGGATGGGACATCGGAGAGGTTTCGAAAAAAGAGGCGAAATGAATGGGACTCAAGTCGGCGGCAGGCTGAGCACCACCGTGCCATCCCAGGCGGCCGGGCCGCCGGGGGTGGTCGTCGAGCGCACCAGGCGGGCTTCGCTCGGTCGCGCACGCGCATTGACTCGGGCCTGCGACAGCCACTGCGCCAGCTGGTCGGCCGGCGCATTGCGCAGCGTGACGGTGGCGCGGTCACCAGCCACATTAAGCTGCGCTACCGTGCCCATCCGCTTGACGGACGATTCCAGCGCGCGCAGGGCTTCGTCGCGGCTGATGCGGGGTTGCGACTGGATCGACTGCGCCTGC
>NCGI01000472.1 GCA_002256925.1 Polaromonas sp. 28-63-22 | reverse complement strand
ACGCAGGACCAGTTGTCTGCGATCAAGCGGCTGTGCAAACAGTTCAACGTCGATGACGAACGGTTTCCGCCCAAGCAGCTGATGTATTTCATCGCCGGCTGCAAGGAAGACGGCCAGCGCGCCAGGGACGTGCCGGTGCGCGACGACGAAGGCCGCAAGAAAGTCGAGATCTATGCCCTGTATGAAGAGCAGTGCCAGCGCGAAGGCGTGGTCGATTTCGGCGAGCTGATGCTGCGCAGCTACGAGCTTCTAAGAGACAACGCGCCCGTGCGAGAGCACTACCAGCGGCGCTTCCGGCACATCCTGATCGACGAGTTTCAGGACACCAACAAGCTGCAATACGCCTGGATCAAGATGCTGGCCGGGCAGGGTGCCGATGCGGCGCAGGGTGCCGGCGCCATGCCCGGTGGCTCGGTGATTGCCGTGGGTGACGACGACCAGAGCATCTACGCCTTTCGCGGTGCGCGCGTCGGCAACATGGCTGATTTCGTGCGTGAATTCAGCGTCACGCATCAGATCAAGCTCGAGCGCAACTACCGCAGCTTTGGCAATATCCTCGATTCGGCCAATGCGCTCATCGGTCACAACAGCAAGCGCCTGGGCAAAAACCTGCGCACCGAAGCCGGCCCGGGCGAGCCCGTGCGGGTGTATGAATCGGCCAGCGACTTCGCCGAGGCGCAGTGGTTCGTCGATGAGGTCAAGCAACTGGTGCGCGACGGCACCGAGCGGAAAGAAATTGCGTTGCTCTACCGCAGCAATGCGCAAAGCCGGGTGATGGAAACCGCGCTGTTCAACGCTGGCGTGCCTTACCGCGTCTATGGCGGGTTGCGCTTTTTCGAGCGCGCCGAAATCAAGCATGCGCTGGCGTACCTGCGCCTGCTGGAGAACCCGCACGACGACACCAGCTTCATGCGCGTGGTGAATTTCCCGCCGCGCGGCATCGGCAGCCGCAGCATCGAGCAGTTGCAGGATATCGCGCGTTCGTCGGGCTGCTCGCTGCACGACGGCGTCAGTGCGGTGACCGGGAAAGCCGGTGCCAACCTGGGGGCGTTTGTCGCCAAACTCGATGTGCTGCGCGAGCAGACATCCGGCCTGACGCTGCGCGAAATTATCGAATTGGTGCTGCAGCAGAGCGGGCTGGAAGAGCATTACAAGGCCGAGAAAGAAGGCCAGGACCGGCTGGAGAATCTGGCCGAACTGGTCAACGCCGCTGAATCGTTTGTCAGCCAGGAGGGTTTTGGACGTGACGCCGTCGCGCTTCCGGT
>NCGI01000471.1 GCA_002256925.1 Polaromonas sp. 28-63-22 | reverse complement strand
GCCACCATGGCGGGCGCGCAGGCGCAAAACAGCATGTCGGGCACGTCGGGTTCAGGCTTTTCCATGTATTCACCCGGTTCCAGCTACGTGGGCTTCAACGTCGGGAAATCTGATTTCTCCCTGGGCAATGGCCTGGGCGTTTTCCCATCCGACCAGAAAGACAACGCCTACAACATCTATGGCGGCAGCTACTTCAACCCCAACTTCGGCCTTGAGCTGGGTTACACCGACTTCGGCAAAGCCAAACGCGGCGGTGGCGACACCAAGGCGATGGGTTTCAACCTGAGCCTGGTCGGCAAACTGCCCCTGACCAATTCGTTCAATCTCCTTGGCAAGGTCGGCACGACCTACGGGCGCACCGAGGTGTCGTCGGCGCCGGGCTCGGGCATCACCAACGGCAAGGCAAACAGCTTCGGACTTTCCTACGGCATCGGCGCCGAATATGCGTTCAACCCGCAGTTGTCTGCCGTGCTCCAGTACGACTCGCACAACCTGAAGTTCGCCGGTTCTGGCCGCGACCGCATCAGCGCCACCACCGTGGGCCTGCGTTATCGCTTCTGATTTTTCGCGCTTTGAATTTTCCGGGCGCTGAACGACGTCCTGGAAATGGTTGCCCGTCGTCCCGCAAGGGGCGACGGGCTTTTTTTGTCTGATGCAGCAGCCGTTTCGCTATTCATTTGATAGCTGCTCGCGCATATATCAGCTGGGCTACAGCATGTTTTGCCGCTGAAAACTCGCCCTTCCCAGACCACCGTCGCGCCGCCCGTCGAACCCGCTCAGCCCCGGTCCAGCCTCAGCTCGCTCACATGCTCCAGCGCAAACCTGCCTGTTGCGGCCTGAAAGTCCCAGCGCTCCACGCGGCACGCTGCGGCCAGGTCCGCGTCGTAGCGCAGCAGGTTGACGGAATTGGGCGCCTCCCTCCGTATCCGCGAAGACACCGCCGTGCCCGCCTGCACGCACCACAGGCTACGCGGCAGGCCCTTGACGCTGGCGGACAGGTCGCAGACGTAAGGCAGGTGAATATGGCCGCCCATCACGATGTCGGCACCAGCCGCGGCCCAGGCCCGAACGGCAGGCTCCCAGCCGCGCAGGCGGTCGTGCTCGTCGGAGGGGCGCAGCACATGCACCGGCTGGTGCACGACGACCACGCGCAGTTGCTGCGCGGTGGCACGCGCCAGCTGGCCACAGACGCGCTCGATCTGCGCCGCCGAGACTTCGCCATTCTTGTGACGCCAGCGGCGCGTGGTCTTCACGCCAATCACGCACAGC
>NCGI01000470.1 GCA_002256925.1 Polaromonas sp. 28-63-22 | reverse complement strand
GCCTGACGCGGAATCGGTGCTGACCTTCGACGCTGATGGCCGGGTGCTGGCGCAGGATTTGACGTCCAGCCTGAACGTGCCGGCCCACGACAACAGCTCAATGGATGGTTACGCCGTGCGCGCCGCTGACTGCGCCGATGCGGCAGCGGTTTTGCAGGTCAGCCAGCGCATGGCGGCGGGCATCAGCGCGAATGGCCTTCAGCCACTGGCACCACAGTCGGCCGCGCGTATTTTCACAGGCGCCCCGATTCCACCGGGCGCCGATGCGGTGGTGATGCAGGAGGACTGCGTGGCGCTCGAGGGCATCACCGGCGAAGGCGCGGGGCCCCGTGTTCAGGTGAAGGTGGCGCCGCAGCCGGGCCAGTGGATTCGCCGCCGGGGCGAAGACGTCGCCGCTGGCTCGGTCGTACTGCAGCGGGGCGAGCGGCTCGGCCCGGCTTCACTTGGGCTGGCCGCCAGCATCGGCTTTGACCGGCTGCAGGTGGCGCGCCGCGTGCGGGTGGCGCTGTTTTCGACCGGCGATGAACTCGTCATGCCTGGCGAAGTCCTGCCGCAAGACATGAAACCCGGCGCCATCTACAACTCCAACCGCTTCTTTTTGCGCACGCTGCTGCAACGCCTCGGCTGCGTCGTGACGGACCTGGGTATCGTGCCTGACCGGCTGGAGGCGACGATTGCCGCGTTGAAGACCGCCAGCGACGGGCACGACCTGATCCTGACCAGCGGCGGCGTGTCGGTGGGCGAGGAAGACCATATCAAGCCGGCGGTGCGGGCGCTGGGCGAATTGAATCTCTGGCAAATCGCCATCAAGCCCGGCAAGCCGTTTGCCTACGGCCACATCGGCGGCGCACACTTCATCGGCTTGCCCGGCAACCCGGTTTCCAGCTTCGTGACCTTCCTGCTGCTGGTCAGGCCCTTCATCCTCAAGCTGCAGGGCGCCCGCGAGGTCGCTATGAAATCAATAGCTGCTCCCGCACACTTTACCTGGGCTAGAGCCGACAAACGCCGTGAATTCCTGCGCGTCAGGCAGAACGCCGCTGGCGGGCTGGACCTGTTTGACAACCAGAGCTCCGGCGTGCTGACATCGGCCGTCTGGGGTGATGGCCTGCTCGACAACCCGCCGGGCCGCAGCATTGCCCACGGCGACATGGTGCAGTTCGTCCCTTTTCCGTCACTGCTCTCCTGAATCCACTGCTTCCGCCATGCAAGTCACCATCAAATATTTCGCCTCGATCCGCGAAGCCATCGGGCAGGGCAGCGAGGTGCGCGA
>NCGI01000469.1 GCA_002256925.1 Polaromonas sp. 28-63-22 | reverse complement strand
AGGCAGCCTCGACGCCATCGAAGGCCACGGCGAGAGCGCCTGGCGCGCGCTGGCGCAGCTCATCACCGCCATCGAGAATTCAGCACTCAATGAGGCTCTAGCCCAGAAAATACGTGCGCGAGCAGCTACTAAAAACGTAGCAGTCATCGGTATCACCGGTACCGGTGGCGCCGGCAAATCCTCCCTGACTGACGAGCTGATCCGCCGCCTGCGGCTGGACCAGAATGACAGCTTGCGCATCGCGATGATCTCCATCGATCCGTCACGGCGCAAGAGCGGCGGCGCGCTGCTGGGCGACCGCATTCGCATGAATGCCATTGGGCCTTGGGCGCACACAGCCGTTCACCCTGAGCCTGTCGAAAGGCATACAAAAGCTTCGACAAGCTCAGCCCGAACGGATTCGGGGCGGCGCGTCTTCATGCGCAGCCTCGCCACCCGCGACTTCGGTTCCGAAATCAGCCAGGCCCTGCCCGATGTCATCGCCGCCTGCAAATGCGCCGGCTTCGACCTGATCATTGTCGAAACCTCCGGCATCGGCCAGGGCGATGCGGCCATCGTGCCGCATGTCGATGTACCGCTGTACGTGATGACGCCAGAGTTCGGTGCCGCCAGCCAGCTCGAGAAAATCGACATGCTCGACTTCGCCGAGTTCGTCGCCATCAACAAGTTCGACCGCAAGGGCTCGCTCGACGCCTTGCGAGACGTCGCCAAGCAGGTGCAGCGCAACAAGGAGGCCTGGGGGCGGCCGCTCGAAGAGATGCCCGTCTTCGGCACCATGGCGGCGCGCTTCAACGACGACGGCGTCACCGCGCTGTATCAGGCGATGAAGCCGCGCCTGATTGAACTGGGCGTCAAGCTCGGGGAAGGTTCGCTGCCCAGGGCCGGCGTACGCCACAGCACCAACCAGACGCCGGTCGTGCCCGCAGCGCGCACCCGCTACCTGGCCGAAATTTCCGACACGGTGCGCGGCTACAAGAAGCGTGCAGTTGCGCAATCGCGCCTCGCACGTACGCCGGTGATGAATACGTCGTCAAGATTCGCGACAAGGAAATCCGCACCACGCTCGTCACCAAATCGCTCTCCGGCACGCCCGTCCGCAAGGTCAGCCTGCCCAAGTACGAAGACCACGGCGAAATTCTCAAGTGGCTGATGCTCGACAACGTGCCGGGCAGCTACCCCTACACCGCCGGCACCTTCGCCTTCAAGCGCGAGGGTGAAGACCCGACCCGCATGTTCGCCGGCGAAGGCGATGCGTTTCGCACCAACACACGCTTCAAGCTGCTCAGCGAAGGCATGGCCGCCAAGCGCCTGTCCACCGCGTTCGATTCGGTCACGCTCTACGGCAACGACCCGCACGAGCGCCCCGACATCTACGGCAAGGTCGGCAATTCGGGTGTGTCGATCGCCACGCTCGACGACATGAAGGTGCTCTACAGCGGCTTTGATTTGTGCAACCCGAGCACGTCGGTCAGCATGACGATCAACGGCCCGGCGCCGACGATTCTGGCGATGTTCATGAACACCGCCATTGACCAGAACCTGGAAAAGTTCAAGACCGACAACCACCGCGACCCGACCGCCACCGAAGCCGCCAAGATCCGCGAATGGGTGCTGGCCAATGTGCGCGGCACGGTGCAGGCCGACATCCTGAAAGAAGACCAGGGCCAGAACACCTGCATCTTCTCGACCGAGTTCAGCCTGAAAGTCATGGGCGACATCGCGCAGTATTTCGTGCACCACAATGTGCGCAATTTCTACAGCGTGTCGATCAGCGGTTATCACATTGCCGAAGCCGGCGCCAACCCGATTTCGCAACTCGCGTTCACGCTGTCGAATGGCTTCACCTTCGTCGAAGCGTATCTGGCGCGCGGCATGCACATCGACGATTTCGCGCCCAACCTCTCGTTCTTTTTCAGCAACGGCATGGACCCGGAATACACCGTGATGGGCCGCGTCGCGCGCCGCATCTGGGCCGTGGCGATGAAAGA
>NCGI01000468.1 GCA_002256925.1 Polaromonas sp. 28-63-22 | reverse complement strand
AGGCAGCCTCGACGCCATCGAAGGCCACGGCGAGAGCGCCTGGCGCGCGCTGGCGCAGCTCATCACCGCCATCGAGAATTCAGCACTCAATGAGGCTCTGGCCCAGGAACTACGTGCGCGGGCAGCTACTAAAAACGTAGCAGTTATCGGTATCACCGGCACCGGTGGCGCCGGCAAATCCTCGCTGACCGACGAGCTGATCCGCCGGCTGCGGCTGGACCAGAACGACAGCTTGCGCATCGCGATGATCTCCATCGATCCGTCAAGGCGCAAGAGCGGCGGCGCGCTGCTGGGCGACCGCATTCGCATGAATGCCATTGGGCCTTGGGCGCACACAGCCGTTCACCCTGAGCCTGTCGAAGGGCATACAAAAGCTTCGACAAGCTCAGCCCGAACGGATTCGGGGCAGCGCGTCTTCATGCGCAGCCTCGCCACCCGCGACTTCGGTTCGGAAATCAGCCAGGCCCTGCCCGATGTCATCGCCGCCTGCAAATGCGCCGGCTTCGACCTGATCATTGTCGAAACCTCCGGCATCGGCCAGGGCGACGCCGCCATCGTGCCGCATGTCGATGTGCCGCTGTACGTGATGACGCCCGAGTTCGGTGCCGCCAGCCAGCTCGAGAAAATCGACATGCTCGACTTCGCCGAGTTCGTCGCCATCAACAAGTTCGACCGCAAGGGCTCGCTCGACGCGCTGCGTGACGTCGCCAAGCAGGTGCAGCGCAACAAGGAGGCTTGGGGTCGGCCGCTCGAAGAGATGCCGGCGTTCGGCACCATGGCGGCGCGCTTCAACGACGACGGCGTCACCGCGCTGTATCAGGCGATGAAGCCGCGCCTGATCGAACTGGGCGTGAAGCTCGGGGAAGGCAGTTTGCCGATCGCCGGCGTGCGCCACAGCACCAACCAGACGCCGGTCGTGCCGGCAGCACGCACCCGCTACCTGGCCGAAATTTCCGACACCGTGCGCGGCTACAAAAAACGGGCAGTTGCACAGTCCCGCCTCGCGCGCGAAGTGCAGCAGCTCAAGGCCGCCGCCGAGATGCTGAAGATCGACAAGCCTGATCGCGCGCCCGCCGCCGAGGCCGCGCTCGACCTCGCCGGCAAACGCAAGGCCCGCATGGACGCCGACGCCCGCGCGCTGCTCAACCAGTGGCCCGACATGCAGCAGGCGTACGCCGGTGATGAATACGTCGTCAAGATTCGCGACAAGGAAATCCGCACCACGCTCGTCACCAAATCGCTCTCCGGCACGCCCGTCCGCAAGGTCAGC
>NCGI01000467.1 GCA_002256925.1 Polaromonas sp. 28-63-22 | reverse complement strand
GACTTCAAGATGGAAAAAATCCACATCGACCGCCGCGTCGAACAGATGGAAAAAGAAGGCGTCACGTTCAAATGTGGCGTGATGATCGGCAACCTGCCGAAAGACTCCAAAGTGATCAACTGGGCCAAGCAGACGATCACGCCCGAGCAGTTGCAAAAAGACTTCGACGCAGTGGTCCTGACCGGCGGTGCCGAGCAGTCGCGCGACCTGCCGGTGCCCGGCCGCGATCTCGACGGCGTGCATTTCGCGATGGAATTCTTGCCGCTGCAGAACAAGCTCAATGCGGGCGATAAGGTCAAGGGCCAGATTCGTGCCGACGGCAAGCACGTCATCGTGATTGGCGGCGGCGACACCGGCTCGGATTGCGTGGGCACCAGCAACCGCCATGGCGCGGTCAGCGTGACGCAGTTCGAACTGATGCCGCAGCCACCCGAAGAAGAAAACCGCCCGATGACCTGGCCGTACTGGCCAGTCAAGCTGCGCACCAGCTCCAGCCATCAGGAAGGTTGTGAGCGTGAGTTTGCCATCTCGACCAAGGAACTGATGGGCGAGAAAGGCAAAGTGACGGGTCTGAAAACCGTGCGCGTCGAATGGGTGAACGGCAAGATGGTCGAGGTGCCCGGGTCAGAGCAGACCTTGAAGGCCGATCTGGTGCTGCTGGCGATGGGCTTTGTGTCGCCAGTGGCGTCGATTCTGGAATCCTTCGGCATCGACAAAGACAACCGTGGCAACGCCAAGGCCGGCACCGACTTCATCGGCGGCTACGCCACCAATGTGCCCAAGGTGTTTGCGGCAGGCGATATTCGGCGCGGGCAGAGCCTGGTCGTCTGGGCGATTCGTGAGGGCCGTCAAGCCGCACGCGCGGTCGACGAGTTTCTCATGGGGTACAGCGACTTGCCTCGCTAAGGTCGCGCCCGGCCCTCACAAATCGCCCCAAGGGGCGTGTGACGAAACGCAAGCTGGCGCTTGCGTGCGCGAAGGGCGTCAAGCCGCACGCGCCGTTGACGAGTTTTTAATGGGTTACAGCGACTTGCCCCGGTAAATCTGCGCCGCCCTTCGCAAATCGCCCCGAGGGGCGTGTGGCGAAACGCAAGCTGGCGCTTGCGTGCGTGAGGGCCGTCAAGCCGCACGCGCGGTCGACGAGTTTCTCATGGGGTACAGCGACTTGCCTCGCTAAGGTGGCGCCCGGCCCTCACAAATCGCCCCGAAGGGGGCGCTGAACGGACGTCCGGTTCGTGCGCGAGCGCTATCAAATGAATAGCTTCTGGCGC
>NCGI01000466.1 GCA_002256925.1 Polaromonas sp. 28-63-22 | reverse complement strand
CGAGTGCGCTGTCGCCGGGGGTTTCGGGCAACCAGCCACGCACCGGCATGCTTTTGCCGTCGTCATCCACGGCCACAAACACCACCAGGCATTCGGTGATTTTTTCTATGTGGCCGCCCTTCATGTCGCCGGCACGCACTTCGACGGCGATATTCATGCTGGTCGCACCGGTGTAGGCCAGCCGGGCTTCAACCTCGACCAGGTCGCCGATCATGATGGGCCGTCCAAAGCGGATGCTGCCCACCGACAGCGTGACGCAGTAATGCCTGGCCCAGCGGGTCGCGCAGGCATAGCCGGCTTCGTCGATCCATTTCATGACGGTGCCGCCATGCACCTTGCCGCCGAAATTGATCGTGTGGGGTTCCGCCAGGAAACGAAGGGTGATCGATGACATGAAAGCTTTCGGAAATTCAATCAGGGGCAAACCGAAGCCGGTCAAGACGGGCCATCCGGCAGCGCCGCCACGCATCGCATGCGGCGGAAGTCCGGGCGCCCCGGTCGATGCTGCGCGGAACATGGGGCACGCCTTAAATTAGACCATGCCTGCGCGCTGCGCGCTGGCGCCAGGCCTCACCACAGAGGCTCAAGATGCCCGGGCTCGGCGGCGCGTTTGAAGCCGCCCGAGGCCTTCATCAGGCTGCGCGTGTAATCGTTCGTCACGCGGTGCGCGGCCAGGTCGGCCGCTGACAAAAATTCAACCGTCTGCCCGCGCTGCATGACCATCAGCCGCTCGCACAGGTGCGTCACCACCGCGAGGTCATGGCTGACCATCACAAAGGTCAGGCCACGGCGCTGGCGCAGCGCTTCGAGCAGGTTCAGCACCTCCGCCTGTACCGACGCGTCGAGCGCCGATGTCGGTTCGTCGAGCAGCAGGATTTGCGGCTCCAGAATCAAGGCCCGGGCAATCGCAATGCGCTGGCGCTGCCCGCCCGACAACTGGTGCGGGTAGCGAAAGCGGTAGCCGGTGCCCAGGCCGACTTCATCGAGCGCGCGCTCGATGCGGGTCTCGGCGTCGGGCACGCCATGGATCGCCAGCGGCTCGGCCAGGATGCGGTCCACCGTCTGGCGCGGATGCAGGGATCCGTAGGGGTCCTGAAACACCATTTGCACCAGCCGGCGAAACGGTTTGCTACCCGGCGCCGGCAGGCTGGCGCGGCCCGGCAGGCTGTCGTCCTGGCTCAGCGCCACCGTGCCGCCGGTGCGGGGCGCCAGACCGCAAAGGGCGCGCAGCACGGTCGATTTGCCGGAGCCCGATTCACCGACGATGCCAAAG
>NCGI01000078.1:9971-13386 GCA_002256925.1 Polaromonas sp. 28-63-22 | reverse complement strand
CCACCGCGCCGGCGGCCAGTGGGGCCAGTTTGCCGAAATCGCCGTCAAGCGCGTGCTGACGCGCGACGGCACCTCCAGCTACTACCTCAACAACCAGCCCGTGCGCCGCCGCGACGTGCAGGACGTGTTTCTGGGCACCGGCCTGGGGCCGCGCGCCTACGCCATCATCGGCCAGGGCACCATCAGCCGCATCATCGAGTCAAAACCCGAGGAACTGCGCCTGTTTCTCGAAGAAGCCGCCGGCGTGTCCAAATACAAGGAACGCCGGCGCGAAACTGCGAACCGCCTGACCGACACGCGCGAAAACCTGACCCGCGTCGAAGATATATTGCGCGAACTCAATGCCAACCTGGAGCGGCTTGAAAAGCAGGCCGAAGTGGCCCTGCGCTACAACGCGCTGCAGGCCGACGGCACGCTCAAACAGCACCAGCTGTGGTTTCTGAAACGTGCCGAGAGCGAAGCCGACCAGACCAAAGTCAAGGTCGATGCCGAAAAAGCCGTCACCGACCTGGAAAGCCGGCTGGCCGATTTGCGCCACATCGAGGCTGATCTGGAGACGATCCGGCAGGCCCATTATTCGGCCGGCGATCACGTCAACCAGGCGCAGGGCAAGCTCTATGAAGCCAGTGCCGAGGTGGGCCGGCTGGAAGCGGAAATCCGCTTCGTCGTCGATGGCCGTTTACGTGTTGAGCAGCGGCTGGCGCAGCTGCTGGAGCAAACCGCGCAGTGGGCCACGCGTCGCGAAGAAGCCGCGTTAGAGACCGAAAGCCTGTCGGCCCAGGCCATTGACGCCGAGGAGAAAGCCGAACTTCTGACGGCGCAATCCGAAGAGCATCAGACCCAGTTGCCGGCGCTGGAAGATGCGTTGCGCCAGGCCCAGGCCAAGGCCAATGAACAGCGCGCCAGTGTCGGCCAGGTGCAGCAGCAAATCCAGGTGCTGGCGGCTGACCAGCGCAATATTGAGGAACAGTCGCGCGGCTTGAACCTGCGGCTGGAAAAGCTCACCGCCGACCGCAATGCGCTCAATGCGCCCGACGAGGCGCGGCTGGTCAACCTGGGCGCGCAGTTTGCTGCGGCGCAGGAAGCCCAGGCGGTGGTCGAAGGCCGCCTGCACGAGCTGACGATGAGCGTGCCGCAGCTCGACGAAGACCGCCGCGCCAAGCAGCAGGCCGTCAACACCGAATCGGCCAGGCGCGCTGATTTGTCGGCCCGGATGGATGCGCTGAAGGCGTTGCAGGAAAAAGTCAAAACCGATGGCAAGCTCAAACCCTGGCTGGACAAGCACGGCCTTGGCGGACTGCAGGGCTTGTGGAGCCGCATACATATCGAGCAGGGCTGGGAAAACGCCCTGGAAGCCGCACTGCGCGAACGGCTGGGCGCGCTGGAAGTCAGCCGGCTCGACATGGTGCGCGGCTTTGCAGGCGCCGAGGGCCGTGACACGCCGCCCGCCAAACTCTCGTTTTACGCGCCGCCGCAGGGCGCTGCGCCCGGCCGGCCGAACAGCGCCCTTGGCCTGAAGCCGCTGGCGGACTGGCTGCGCCTGAACGACGCCGGACAATCGGCGTTGCTGGGCGACTGGCTGCACGGCTGCTACACCGCCGACAAACTCGACGACGCGCTGGCTGTGCGCGACAAGCTGCAGGCTGGCGAGGCTATTTTTGTCCGGGGCGGGCATGCAGTCACGCTGCACAGCGTGAGCTTTTACGCGCCTGATTCCGAGCAGGCCGGCTTGCTGGCGCGTGCGCAGGAAATCGAAAACCTCGACAAGCAGCTGCGCGCACAGGCCATGATCAGCGAGGAAGCGCGCAACGCGTCGGTGCGCGCGGAAGCGGCCTATTCGGACGCCGCCCAGCGGCTGGCCAGTGCCCGGCGCGAAGCGGCCGAAGGCCAGAGCCGCACGCACGAATTGCAGGTCGAGGTGCTGCGCCTGACGCAACTGGCCGAACAGACCCGCGCCCGCAGTGAGCAGATCCAGGCCGACATGGGCGAGATCGAGGCGCAACTGGGCGACCTGCAGGAGCGCAAGGTCACGGCCGAGGCGCGCTTTGAAGAACTCGACATGCAACTGGCCGACAGCCAGGAGCGCCATGCGCAGCTCGATGACCGGGTGATTGAGGCCGAGCGCAAATTGAGCGAATCCCGCGAGCAGCAGCGCGCGCTGGAGCGGCAGACGCAGGAGGCCCAGTTCGCGCTGCGCTCGCTGGCCTCGCGGCGCGAAGAACTCGCCCGCTCGATCGACATGGCCGCGCAGCAGGCCGCGTCGATTGCCGCTGAGAAAGAGCGTGCCGGCGAAGAGCTGGCGCGCCTGACCGACGCCGCTGCGCAGGCCGGCCTGCAAAGTGCGCTGAGCGTGAAGCTTGAACGCGAAGCCGACCTGGGCGCGCGGCGCAGCCAGTACGACGACCTGACCAACAAGCTGCGGGCCAGCGACGAGCGCCGGCTGCAATTGGAGCGCGAGCTTGACCCGCTGCGCCAGCGCATCACCGAGTTTCAGCTGAAGGAGCAGGCTGCCCGCCTCGGCTTTGAGCAGTACGCGCAGTTGCTGGACGACGCCAAGGCCGATCTGACGGCGGTCGCGCAGTCCATCGAGTCCGGCAACGTGCGCCTGACCGGCCTGCAGGGCGAGATTGACCGCATCAACCGCGAAATCCAGTCGCTCGGTGCCGTGAACCTGGCGGCGCTCGACGAGCTGACCGCTTCGCGCGAACGCAAGCAGTTTCTCGATGCACAGTCGGCCGACCTGAACGAAGCCATGGCGACGCTTGAAGACGCGATCAGGAAGATCGACATGGAAACCCGCGATTTGCTGTCGAGCACGTTCGAAACCGTCAACACCCACTTCGGCAAGATGTTCCCCGAGCTGTTTGGTGGCGGCAATGCGCGCCTGGTGATGACGGGCGAAGAAATTCTCGACGCCGGCGTGCAGGTGATGGCCCAGCCGCCCGGCAAGAAAAACCAGACGATTCATCTGCTTTCGGGCGGTGAAAAGGCGCTGACGGCGATTGCGCTGGTGTTCGCGATTTTTCAGCTCAACCCGGCACCGTTTTGCCTGCTCGATGAGGTTGATGCGCCGCTGGACGACGCCAACACCGAGCGCTATGCCAAACTGGTGACCTCCATGAGCCGCGAAACCCAATTTCTTTTCATCAGCCACAACAAGATCGCCATGGAGATGGCCGAGCAACTCATTGGCGTGACGATGCAGGAGCAGGGCGTCTCGCGCATCGTGGCCGTTGACATGGAAGCCGCAGTGGGACTGGTGGAGGCGGCAGCGTGAAGCACGGCAGAGCGCAAAACGTGGGGGCATCGTGAGCTCATTGCAGATCAGTCTGGCCGTGGCCGGGGGCCTGGTGTTGGTGGGTGTGGTGGCGCACGGCGCCTGGTCGGCCCGCCGGAGTCTGCCCAAGCGCGCAGC
>NCGI01000078.1:0-9957 GCA_002256925.1 Polaromonas sp. 28-63-22 | reverse complement strand
GGAACGTCTCCACGGCCCTGGTAGCAGCGACGACACGCAGGAGCGGCTTGAACCGCGCTTCGACCTCGATCCCGGCGCCGACACCGAGGCGCAAACCGAAGGCGATTTCAGTTTGCCGCCTTTGCAGGGTCTGGTCGCCCTGGAACGCAAACCGGGGCTGGATCCACTGATCGATGCCATGGCGCCGGTGATGATCGAGTCCGTGGTGTCCGGCGATGCGGCGCTGGCCGCCATGCCCGCGACGCGGCGCGCCGGCAGCAAACCGTTTGCTGTCGAGGGGCTCTGTGCAGCCTCCGGCGAATGGGAGTTTCCGGTCGCCGGCAAGCGCTACCGCGCGTTTCAGTGCGGCGTGCAACTGGCCAACCGCACCGGTGCGCTGAACCAGATCGAATACTCGGAATTTGTCATCAAGGCGCAGGCCTTTGCCGACGCGGTTGGCGGCGAGCCCGAGTTCCCGGAAATGCTCGACGAAGTGGCGCGGGCACGCGAGCTGGACCATTTCGCCAGCGCGCACGACGCCCAGCTGAGCTTCACCCTGCGCGCCCGCCAGACCGCCTGGAGCCCCGGCTACGTGCAGCAAAGCGCGGCCCGCATCGGATTTATTGCCGGCAATATTCCCGGCCGCATGGTGCTGCCGGCCCACGAGTCCGGCCATGCACCCATCGTCGGGCTGGCCTTCGACACGCAGGCCGCCATGGCCGATGACCCCGAGCAAAGCGCGCTGCGCGAAATCACGCTGTCGCTGGACGTGCCGCAGGTGCTGCGGGCTGAGCAGCCGTTTGCACGCATGTGCGAGGCCGCGATGGCGCTGGCCCGAAGCATGGACGGCGTCATCATCGACGACAACGGCAGCCCGATCCGTCCCGAGGCGATGGAAGGCATTCATGCCGACCTGGAACAGTTGTACGACACCCTGGACGCACGCGACCTGTCGGCGGGTTCGGTGCTGGCGCGGCGACTTTTCAGCTGAGCGCCGTGACAACCGATCTTTGGGGTGACTTGCCGGCGCCGGGCGGCGACGCGCAGCGTGTGGATGCCTTGCGCGCGCAGTTGCATGAACACGCGCACCGCTACTACGTGCTCGATGAGCCGACGATTCCGGACGCCGAATACGACCGGCTGTTCAGGGAACTGCATGCGCTTGAAGCGGCCCACCCCGAACTGCTGACGGTCGATTCACCGACCCAGCGCGTCGGTGGCAAGCCCCTGGGCCAATTTGCGAGCGTGCGCCACACGGTTCCGATGCTCAGCATACGCACCGAGACGGATACCGAATCCACCGGCGCGCAAAACTTTGATGCCCGCGTGCGCAAAGAACTGGGTTTGACGGCTGCTGACCCACCGGTCGAGTATGTGGCCGAGCTGAAGTTCGACGGCCTGGCGATGAGCCTGCGCTACGAGCACGGCGTGCTGGTGCAGGCGGCCACGCGCGGCGATGGTGAGGTCGGTGAAGACGTGACCCAGAACATCCGCACGATCAATCAGATCCCATTGAAGCTTCCCGGCCGCAGCGCCGGGCCGCCCCAAGCAAGGCCAGCCCCCTTGGGGGGCATCCTTCGACAGGCTCAGGACGATCGGGACAGTGAAGTGGGGAGCGTGGGGGCCATATTTCCGCCTGCTGTCATGGAAGTGCGCGGCGAGGTTTACATGCGCAGGGCCGATTTTGAAGCGCTCAATGAAAAGCAGCGCGAACTTATCGCGCAGGGCGCCAAAGGCGAGAAAACATTTGTCAATCCGCGCAACGCGGCGGCGGGCGGCGTGCGCCAGCTTGACCCGGCCATTGCCGCGCGGCGGCGCCTCAGCTTTTTTGCCTACGGCATCGGCGACATCACGCCACCTGAAGAAGGCGGGCCGGTGTTCGAGAACCATCTGCAGCTTCTGCTCACGCTGAAATCATGGGGTTTTCCGGTCGCAGCCAAGACAGCGCTTGCGCGAGGCGCTACTGAATTAATAGCGTTTCATCAAACCATCGGCAAGACACGCGACGCGCTGCCCTACGACATCGACGGTGTGGTTTACAAGGTCAACAGCCTGGCGCTGCAGAAAAAACTTGGTTTCGTCACGCGCGAACCGCGCTGGGCCGTGGCGCACAAATACCCGGCGCAGGAGCAGCTCACCACCGTGCTGGCCATTGACGTGCAGGTGGGCCGCACCGGCAAACTGACGCCGGTAGCCAAACTCGCGCCGGTGTTTGTCGGCGGCGTCACAGTCACCAACGCCACGCTGCACAACGAAGACGAGGCGCGGCGCAAGGATGTGCGGGTGGGCGACACGGTGATCGTGCGACGCGCCGGCGATGTGATCCCTGAAATTGTCGGCGTCGTGCCCCCGTCCGGTCGGCCTGAGCCTGTCGAAGGGTCTGCGCTTGCCGAAGGGCCGGGTCAAGCTCAGCCCGGACGGGGCTTGCAATTCACCATGCCGCGCCAGTGCCCGGTCTGCGGTTCCGACGCCGTGCGGCTGGAAGGCGAGGCCGACTACCGCTGCACCGGCGGGCTGTTTTGCGCGGCGCAGCGCAAGGAAGCGATCCTGCATTACGCGCACCGGCGCGCCGTGGAAGTGGACGGCTTGGGTGACAAGCTGGTCGAGCAGCTGGTTGATGCGAACGTCATCCGCACGCTGCCCGATTTGTACAAGCTCGGCCTGACGGCGCTTGCCAGCCTGGACCGCATGGCAGAGAAGTCGGCCAAAAATCTGCTGGATGCGCTTGAAAAATCGAAGCAGACAACGTTGCCGCGTTTTATTTTCGGTCTGGGCATTCGCCATGTGGGCGAAGCCACCGCGAAAGAACTGGCGCGGCATTTCGGCAAGCTCGATGCCGTCATGGAGGCCAGCGAGGCGCAATTGCTGGCCGTGCGCGATGTCGGCCCCATCGTGGCCAGAAGCATTCGCACTTTTTTCGACCAGCCGCACAACCGCGAGGTGGTCGAGCAGTTGCGCGCCTGCGGCGTGACGTGGCAGGAGGGCGAACCGGCGGCGGTGGCTCCGCAGCCGCTGTCGGGCAAAACCTTTGTCATTACCGGCACGCTGCCGACGCTCAGCCGCGATGAAGCCAAAGACCGCGTGGAGGCGGCCGGCGGCAAAGTGGCCGGGTCGGTCAGCAAGAAAACCGACTACGTGGTGGCCGGTGCCGAGGCCGGCAGCAAGCTGCTCAAGGCGCAGGAACTGGGCATTGCGGTGATTGATGAGGATGCGTTGCTGGCCTTGCTCGGATGATGGATCGGTGGTGCGGGGTTCATGCCTCGCCTCGGTTTACAGACAGTTACCCAGGTTTGCATGACCTACGTCCCGCCGGAAGGTGGGGCGCACGTTAAACAGATCTGAACTCACAGGAGCTTATTCATGAACATCACGCGCAATATCGACGGCGATACTCAAAACCGCGGTGCATCAGGCATCAGACGTTTAACTGGTCTGCTGGGGCTCGGCGGCTTGGCCGTTCTGGTCTCGGGCTGTGTGGTGGCGCCAGTGGGCTACCGCGCTTATGGCGGCTATCAGGCCGCGCCTGTGTACGTGGAACCGGCGCCTGTCGTCGTCGTGCCGGGCGGTTATGGCTACGGTGGCCATGGCGGTTACGGTGGCCATCGCGGCTACCGTGGTCATGGCGGCCACTGGCGTTGAGCCCGCGCCCAGCAGGAATCACCCCCCCGCGCTGGTTTGCGAGCAAATCCGCGCAGGGGAGGTTCCCGATGGCCCTGCAGGCGTCATTTATAGAGCCAAAATGGCCTGCAGCCCAATAACTACCTGCGCGGGCAGCTATGAAACCCATAGCGACTCATGGCGCGTTCCGGGTTGGTCAGGTTCGGCTTGCTCGTGGCCTGGCGGCCCGGCATGGCTGACAAAGCGCACAACCTGCGCAATGACGTCCGCGTTGCCGAGCAGGCGGTGGTGCCCCAGGCCGCTGGTCGCATGAAACTGCGCATGCGGCGCCGCCTGCAATAGCGCCACGCTGTGTTCAAACGGGATTTCCAGATCTTCCCGGTCATGGATGATGAGCGTCGGCTGCCGGGTCTGGCGCAGCATTTCCACCACTGACAGGCTTTCCCAGTCCAGCCGACCCTGGTAGCGCTCCACCATCATCTGCATGGCGTGCGCCATCACATGAGGCGCTAGGCCGACATGCCTGGCGAACGCTTCGGTAAACCATTTGCAATGCCTGAAGGAGCTGACCAGCACCTGGCGCTGCACAGGAATGCCCCAATCGCGGCGGGCGAACAGCGCCATCGCCACACCGAAAGAATGCGCCAGCAGGGTGTGTACCGGCCCCGCGTGACGTGCCACGGCCTTGATCGCGGCCGCGTAGGCGATCAGGTCGGTGGACCTGCCGAACGACTCGCCATGCGCTGGCGCATCAAACGCCACGACGCGAAAACCCGCATCGACCAGCGGCATGATCATCTTGCCCATGTGGGTGGCGCGCGCGCCCCAGCCATGCACCATCAGCACGGTCGGTCCACATCCCCATTCGTAAACCGCAAGCTCACCCGCGCCCAGCCGCAGACGTGTGGTGATGGCTTTGTCGCGAAGTTCGGTCTGCCAGGGTTTTTCGGGGCTGCGCGGCGGCGTTGCCAACAGTTTGTAGGCAAGATGCGCCGCCAGCGTGGGGGTGACCCTGCTCAGCAGGGGGAATACGCCGCGCATGACCCTGGCCCGGCGCGTTTCCGCAAAACGACCGGCCTTTGGCCGCCCCTGAGATCCCGTGGCCTTGAGGTTGGCCGATACGGTGACCTCGGTTGAATTGAAGTAAACCATGACTATGCTCCCTGAAGTAGTGAACTGCACCGTCGTGCGGCGGTGCGCGCTTGGCAGCCATGGAGGGAATCAACCACCAAATGGTTCGACCCCAGGGCTGTACCTTGAATCTACAAACAGGAGTGCCAGGCGCGAAGGTGACCTTGGTCATGCCGCGCCGCTGGGCGTCACAGGTTCGGGGTGAATAAGTCACAGGGCCGCGTGGCGCCCGGCCAGCGCGGATCGAACGGCTACAGGCTCTTCAAGGCAGCCAGCATCTGCGCGCTCGACACCGGCTTGGTCAGCAGCAGCAATTGATGCGTGCGTGCAGCCTCGCGCAGCGTTGCGTCCGTCTCGCCGCTGAGCAGCAGCACCTTCTTGCCCTGTGCCCGCAGTTGCAGTGCCACGTCGAGGCCCGAGGCGCCGTGCGGCAGACGCACGTCGCAAATCGCCAGCGTGCACAAGCCGGCTTGTTCAAGGGCCTGCGCGGCGGTTTGCACGGGGTGTACCCGCTGGCCCCACGACTGCAGCAACTGGCCCATCGCACGGGCTACCAGCGGGTCGTCTTCGAGCAGCAGCACGTCCTGCGCGGGCAAGGGTGGGGCGGTGGCTCCTTCGGCGCCTGGCGTGGTCAACACGGGCGGCCACACCATGGCAGACGCCGGTGCGCGTGCGGCCGCACCGTCCAGGCCCTGCTGGTCCAGTGGGTCAGGCGTGTCGCCGGCAGACCGGCGTGGCTGCACTTTCGGCAGCAAGACCGTCATGCAGCAACCCTGGCCAGAGGCCGAACGCACCGACAGGCTGCCACCCATCAACCCGGCAAAGCGCCGCGAGATCGCCAGTCCCAGGCCGAGGCCCTGGCGGCGGTCGCGGGCCTCGTTGTCGAGCTGCACGAATTCCTCGAAGATTTTTTCCTGCGCTTCGGCCGCAATGCCCGGCCCGGCATCGCGCACCTGCAGGCGCCAGTCGTCCCGCCAGCTGCGCAGGCTCACCACCACCGGCCGCCCGGGTGGCGAAAATTTGATGGCGTTGTCGAGCAGGTTGGACAGCACACGCTTGAGCATCAGCGCGTCGGCCACCGCAAAACGTCCAGGCTGTACCAGTGCCACGATGCGCACGCCGGCGCGCTCGGCCGCCGCACTGTGCTGCATCACCAGGTCGCGTACCAGTGGCGCGATTTCAGTCGATTGCAGCTCGGCCTTGACGACGCCGGAGTCCATGCGGGTGAGGTCCAGCACCTGCGCCAGCAGGTCGTCCAGCGCCCGCCAGGACTGGCGTATGCCTTCGGCGGCGTGCTGCGCAGGCTCATCGTGCGCACGCTGGGCGAGCTTGATCAGCGGGTCGAGGTACAGGCCGATGGCATGCACCGGCTGGCGCAGATCGTGGCTGACCGCCGCGAAAAAACGTGACTTCGCCAGACCCACCGCCGCGACCGCCGTGGCGGCCCGTTCCGCCCGCTGGCGCAAATCGTATTGCTGCAGCAGCGTGCGCTCCTGCGCGCGCGACATCTGCACCATACTGACCGTCATCAGCAAGCCGCCCACGCCCAGCAGCATGAGAACGAGGTCGGCCTGAAAGCCATCGATGAAAAACCGCAGTGAGGTTGGAAGCACCACCAGGCAAACCGCCACCACGGTGCGTGTGAAGTCGCCCGCGACCCGAAGCGCCACCAGCGCGGCGCTGCCCATCAGGTAGATCGCCAGCACCACCAGCATGACCTGGTCGCCCGGTGTGTACAGGAAATACCAGGCACTGCCGACCAGAAACATCATCATCCATATGCTCACCCGATAGATGAGCCGGCGGCTGGCGGGCGGCCTGGCCTTGAACGCCGGCCGGGTCACGTACCACCAGCGCCATGTGCTGTAACCAGCCACCAGGGCAAACCACGTGAAGGGTTGTTGCCAGGGCAGGGCCGTCGCGAAGATCAGCGTGCCGAGCAGCTCGCACGCGCGCAGCGTCCAGTAAGCCGCGACGGTATGCGCACCGTCTTCGGGGTCGGGCCGCTGGCCCGGCTCGGGTGTGGCAGAACTCACACGGTGTCGGCGTTGTGCCGCGCGGCCTGTGTACGGTTGCTGACGTTCAAGGCCCGGAAGATCTCGGTCATGTGGTTCTTGACGGTGCCCTCACTGATACCCAGCGTGCTGGCGATCAGCTTGTTGCTCAGACCTTTGCGCAGCAGGGCGCGCACTTCCTCGAGTCGTGGCGTCAGGGTCACTTCGGGCGCCAGACCCTGCTCGACGACCGGCGCGTAAGGCAACCTGATGCCGAAGCGTGCCGCCTCGATGGCCGCGCGCATGCGGTCCGACGTGGCGCTTTTCGGAACGAACGCATAGACGTTCGGTATCGCCAGCGTGCGGCGCACCACGTCGGGCGAGGTGAGGGCGGACACCACGACCACCGGCAGCGAAGGCCGCTGGCGCGCCAGATCGGTCAGCCGGAAGCCTTTTTCCATGCCCGGCATGTTCAGGTCGATCAGCGCCAGGCTGATTTCCGGATGCAGCCGGGCCACCCGCAGCACCGCAGGACCGTCGCCCGCCTCCAGAAAACGCACCGGTCCCAGAATGCTGCTCACCAGTAACCGGATGCCGTCGCGCACCAGCACATGGTCGTCGGCGATCAGGACGGTCAAGGGTCCGTCGGGACTGCCGGCTGAAGGGGCGGAATCAGCGGTTTCCATGCCGTCTAGCGTACACAGCAGCGGGCCCGGATGCAACGGCTGGCCGGTATGACGTGGGTCATGCTGGCGGCTGGCTGGCGGCCAGCGCTGCAGGCTGCCCGGCGCGATAATGGGCCATGACCATCCGGGAAATCCTCAAAATGGGCGACGAACGCCTGCTGCGCGTGGCCCCGGCCGTGACTGAATTCGACACCGATGCGCTGCATCAGCTGATTTCAGACATGTTCGACACGATGCGCGCCGTCAGTGGTGCCGGGCTGGCCGCGCCGCAGATCGGCGTTGACCTGCAACTGGTCATTTTTGGAACCGACGAGGTCAATCCGCGCTACCCCGACGCGCCGCTGGTGCCGCGCACCGTGCTGCTCAACCCGGTCATCACGCCGATCGGTACCGGCGAAGAGGAAGACTGGGAAGGTTGCCTGTCGGTGCCCGGCCTGCGCGGCATGGTGCCCCGCCACACCCACATTCGCTACACCGGGTTTGACCAGTACGGCGACGTGATCGACCGCACCGTGGAGGGCTTTCATGCGCGGGTGGTGCAGCATGAATGTGACCACCTGATCGGCAAGCTCTACCCGATGCGCATTCGCGATTTCACGCAGTTCGGCTACACCTCGGTGCTGTTTCCCGGGCTGGATGCCGGCGACGACTGATTGTTAGCCAAAAGGGCCTGCAGCCCAACGTAAACCAGCGCCGGCAGCTATTGAAATCGTAGCGAGCCACGGCCTTCTGGAAGGCAGGGGCGCCAGGGTGTCAGGACTTCAACGCCTCCAGTAACTCCGTTTCAATCGCAATCTGCGCCTTGTTTTGCTGCAACTCCGGCCCGTCGATCAGAAACGTGTCTTCCACGCGTTCGCCCAGCGTGGTGACCTTGGCCAGTTGCAGGTTGATGCGGTGGCGGGCCAGCACGCGGGCGATCAGGTAGAGCAGGCCGGCGCGGTCGCTGGCGGATACGCTGAGCAGCCAGCGCTGCGCTTTTTCGTCGGGCCGCAGGTCCACGCGCGGCGCAATCGGGAAGCTCTTGACGCGGCGCGACACGCGGCCCTTGCCGGGCGCGGGCAGCGGGCCGGGGTTTTCAATCGTGCGTGCCAGATCGACCTCGACCATGGAGGCCAGTTCGCGGTAGTGCTCCTGCAAATCGGGATGCACGACCTGAAACGTGTCGAGAGCGTAGCCGTTGCGGGCGGTGTGGACCTTCGCGTCCAGAATGCTGAAGCCGGCCTGGTCGAAATAGCCGCAGATGCGGGCAAACAGGTCGGGCGCATCGGGCGTGTACACCAGCACCTGCATGCCTTCGCCGGCTGATGAACGGCGCGCACGCACGATGACGTTGGCCTTGCCGACATGGCGCGACAACTGGCGCGCATGCCAGGCAATGTCAAACGCGTCGTGGCGCATGAAATAGCTCACGTCGAGCGATTCCCACAGCGCCTTGTGGGCCTCAAAGGGCTCGGCGTGCAGCGCCAGCAGGGTCAGCGCCTCGCGTTTGCGGGCCTCCACCTCGGCGCCGGCATCGGGCGCGCGGCCGCCGAGCACGCGCAGGGTGTAACGGTAGAGGTCTTCCAGCAGCTTGCCTTTCCAGCCGTTCCACACCTTCGGGCTGGTGCCGCGAATATCGGCCACCGTGAGCAGGTAGAGCGCGGTCAGGTAACGCTCGTTGCCGACGCGTCGGGCGAACGCGGCAATCACGTCCGGGTTGCTCAGGTCTTCCTTCTGGGCGATGCGGCTCATGCTCAGGTGCTCGCCCACAAGGAACTCGATCAGCCGGGAATCGTCAGCGCCTATGCCATGCTGGCGGCAAAACATGCGCACGTCCTTGCAACCGAGTTCGGAATGGTCGCCGCCACGCCCCTTGGCAATGTCGTGAAAAAGCGCAGCGATGTACAGGATCCAGGGCTTGTCCCAGCCGGCCGCGAGCTGCGAAAGCATCGGGTATTCATGCGAATGCTCGGCCATGAAAAAGCGCCGCACATTGCGCAGCACCATCAGGATGTGCTGGTCAACGGTGTACACGTGAAAAAGATCGTGCTGCATCTGCCCGACGATTTTCCGGAACACCCACAGGTAGCGGCCCAGCACCGACGTCTGGTTCATCAGCCGCATGGCGTGCGTGATGCCTTCGCTTTGCTGCAAGATCTGGCGAAAGGTATCGTGGTTGACCGGGTCGCTGCGAAACTTGCTGTCCATCACGCCGCGCGCGTTGTAGAGCGCACGCAGGGTGCGGGCTGACAGGCCCTTGATGCCGACCGTGGTTTCGTACAGCAGAAAGGTTTCAAGAATGGCGTGCGGCTCGCGCTCGTACAGGTCATCGCTGACGACTTCCAGCATGCCGGCCTTGTCGGCAAACCGCGCATTGATCGGGCGCGGCGGATAGCTGCTGGGGTTCAGGCGCTCATCGATATTGAGCAGCAAAATCTGGTTGAGCTGCGTGACCGCCTTGGCGGCCCAGTAGTAGCGCTTCATCAAGGCTTCGCTGGCGCGGCGCGGCAGCTTGCTGCCATCTTCGGCCTGACCCGAATAACCAAAGCTTTCGGCCACCGCCGTCTGCA
>NCGI01000077.1 GCA_002256925.1 Polaromonas sp. 28-63-22 | reverse complement strand
CCAACGTCTGACCGGCTGCTTTCGGCCTACTTCCAAAGGACCCCTGATGCGTGCGCTGCCGAGCCTTTTTTCTTTCCGGCTTTCCTGTCTCTGGTCGCGTGCATGTCTTGTATTCGCGGCCCTGGGGGGGCTGGCATTCGCCAGCGCCAGCGCTTCGGCAGCAGTTCCGGACATGACGGCGCAAAAGCATGTGATCGTCACGCACTACCATGCCGACCATGTGTACGGGCTGCAAACCTTCAAGGCTGCCGGCGCGCGCATCCTCGCCGAAGTTGCCGGCCGGGAATCCATGGCTTCTGAAACAGCCTTGAAACGTCTGCAGGATTCGCGTCAGACCCTCGCGCCGTGGGTCGATGACAAAACCCGGCTGGTACCGGCTGACGAATGGATAGACCGCCCGACGACGCTGACGGTCGGCGGTGTGAAGATTGATATCCAGCCCGTGGGCCCCGCCCACACGGCCGAGGATCTGGTGGTGTATCTGCCGCAAGACAAAGTGCTGCTGGCCGGCGATCTGGTGTTTCGTCGCCGCATTCCTTTCGTCGGGCAGGCCGACAGCGGCCACTGGATCGCTGCGCTGGATGTGCTGTTGGGTTTTGATGCGACGGTCGTGGTGCCGGGCCACGGCCCGCTATCAACCGATCCCCGGGCCGACATGCAGTCCACACGGGACTACCTCGCCTATCTCCGGAAGGTCATGGGGCCGGCCGCCCGCAACATGGAACCGTTTGAGGACGCTTACCTGGCCGCCGACTGGAGCCGCTTCGAATCCATGCCGCTGTTTGCAGCCGCCAATCGCATGAATGCCTACAACACCTACCTGCTGATGGAGCGCGAAGGGCGATGAGCGACCCCGCAACAAAACACGGCTATGCACGGCGCCAGTGGCTGTTTGCCGCCGGTACGTCGCTGGTGATGCCGCGCCTGTTCGCTGCGGGCGTTCCTGTCTTGCCGCCATCCATGTCTCTGGTTGACGAGCTGCGGGCGGCGTTGCGCAAAGGCAATCCGCTGGTGGTCATGGTCAGCCTGGAGGGCTGCGTCTTTTGCAACGCTGTGCGGGGAAGCCACCTCGTTCCGCTGCGCGAGCTGCAGGGCGTGGATGTGGTGCAGGTCGATATGCGGACAACGCAGATGACCCGCGATTTCAAGGGAGCCGTCGCCACGCACGAGCAGATGGTTCAGGCGTGGGGTGTTCGGGTGGCTCCCACGGTGCTGTTTTTTGGGCCGGGCGGCATTGAAGTCGCGGAGCGCCTGAAGGGTGGCTACATCCCTGATTTTTATGGCGCCTATCTGGATGAGCGCCTGGCTACGGCGCGCTTGCGGGTCAGGGCCTAAGATGATAACTCGCTATCAAAAACATAGCTGCTGGCGCAAATTCTATATGGGCTGCAGGCCTGTTTGATGCTGCAAACGCCGGGATGGAAGCTGTCTGTTGCGGGCTACCCTATTCGCGCTCAAGTTCGAGATAGGTTCGACTGCCGTTGCCCGGCATCAACTCGGCGGCGTTGCGCAGCCGCATAAAAGGCGCGGCGCCGAATGATTTGACAGCCGCGCTCACATCCACACCCTCATCGACCGCCTTCTTCATGTGCGCACGCAGCGCTACCAGGTAGTCGGCGGTGTCGGCGCGGGCGGTCGCCAGCGTACTCACCGCCCCGTGGCCCGGCACGATGTACTGGGGCTGAAGGTCTTCAATCACCTTGAACGAAGCCAGCCACGCTTGCGTGTTGCTGACCGGGATCACGCTGAGCATGCGTTCGACATACACGATGTCGCCGCTGAAAAGCACCTTCTTGCCCGGCAGCCAGACCATCATGTCGCCGGGCGTGTGGCCGCCACCGCGGTGCCGCAGGCCCAGCGTGATGCCGCCCAGTTCCAGCGCGATGTCGCTGCCTTCCACAAAGCGCGTCGGCAGCGTCGGCACGGTGCCTTCGGCGCGCTCCTTCAGGGTGGCGCCCAGTACCGCCATGTGGTCGCCCGCACGAGCCTGCATGTCCGCGCGGGCGCTGGCGTGCGCGATGACCTCGGCGCCCTGCGCGATGAAGTAGGCATTGCCGAGCCAGCGGTGGTCCTGGCCACCCGTGTTGATCACCCAGCGAACCGGCCGGGGCGTGATCTGCCGGACGGCCTCGTGGATTTTTCGTGCCGATTGAAAGGTGGCGCCGCTGTCAATCAGCACGACGCCGGCCGGCGTGTCGACCATGCCGATCGTCGCGTTCAGCCCCTCGTTGTCATAGCTGCGCGGGCCTGTCTCGCCGACGTAGGCATACACGCCATCGGTGACCGGCCGGAAGCTGACTTCGACCGCACGGGCGTGAAGGCTCAGCGAGGCTAAAACGGCAAACAGGCAGGCGACGAGCTGGCGCATCGGGTGTCTCTTCTAGAAAGGATGGGGGCGAAGCATGTCCACGGGCGTCGGGGCTGCCGGCCTGACCATGGGCCAGCCGCGGGCGGCCCAGAGGCTCATGCCGCCCTTGACATAGCGAGCGTTGGTGTAGCCGGCGGCTTGCAGTTGTCCTACGATGCGCGCCGAACGATTCTGGGTGTTGCAGATCACCAGAAACGGTTGCGTCCCGGGCGGTGGCAGTTCCGCCAGCCGGCTGCCAAGCTGGCTCATCGGGATCAGCAACGCGCCCTGCGCTACGCCGGTGGCATGCTCGTCAGGTTCGCGGATGTCGATGACCACCTGCTGAGACTTTTCCAGTGCCATTCGGGCCGCTTCGAGTGGCACGGACGGCGTTTGCGCGCTGGCGTCAAGTGGCAGGCCCAGCAGCAACAGCGTTGCACACAGCGCAGCTTGAAGTTTGAGAAATTTGCGCATGTTGTGGTTTTTTTTCGCATCTTCCTGAATCGTCGGACCCGGAAGACGCGACGAGCATGTTACTTGGCCTGGTCAACATACCGGGTCAGGCGATCTTTGTTCATGACCAGGGTTTTGCTGAAGTTGGCGGCCTCTTTTTTAGCGTCTTCCAGGTTCACGGGCTTGCCGACCTGAATCACGCCCACCATGGCCATGGATTTGTGTGGGTCGCATTGGTACATATAGACGCCTTCCGTGTCGAGCTTGACCACGATCTCTTCATCCATCTTGCCCTTCCAGGCCGAAGCGCCTTTGGGCGTGAAGAAAGACGAGCTGTTGTGCGAAGGGTCAGTCTTGATGAACTTGACGGTGTCGCCTTTGGCTGCCTGCACGAAGCCCGGCTCAAACGCCATGATCCCGTCCTTGCCGCTGTTGACCATTTTGATCTGGTGTTCGGCGGCAAATACACCCGTTGCCAACATCAGGGTGGTCACTAGCGCGGCGAATTTCTTCATGTTGCGTACCTTTGAAAATTAAATCTGATTGAGGATTGAATAAAGCTGACGTGCATCAATAACAGCACTCGCTTATATTAACGATAGATGATATTTTGTTGGCTGGTACAAACCCGACCTTCGCCACACGGCGCTTTCAGTTCAGTATTTACTTAAGTGAAATTACATAATTATTGAATGTACCTTACTTAAGTTGCTTCTTATAGTCTGGGCTTACGCAATTTCCCCCAACTGAACAGGAGCAAAGCGATGGGCAACACACAGATCACCGACGGCAAAGAACGCTACAAGTCCGGCGTCATCCCGTACAAAAAGATGGGCTATTGGGATCCGGATTACGCGATCAAGGAAACCGACGTGCTGGCCATGTTCCGCATGACGCCGCAAGACGGTGTTGAGGCAGACGAATGTGCCGCCGCAGTCGCCGGTGAGTCGTCCACCGCCACCTGGACCGTGGTGTGGACCGACCGCCTGACCGCCTGCGAGATGTACCGCGCCAAGGCCTACCGCGTGGACCTGGTGCCCAACACCGGCCCCGGTACCAGCACCGAGGCTCAGTACTTTGCCTACATTGCCTACGACATCGACCTGTTTGAAGGCAACTCGATTGCCAACCTGACCGCATCCATCATTGGCAACGTGTTCGGCATGAAGGCTGTTAAAGCCTTGCGCCTGGAAGACATGCGCATCCCTGTGGCTTACCTCAAGACGTTTCAGGGACCGGCCACAGGCGTGGTCGTCGAGCGAGAGCGCATGGACAAGTTCGGCCGTCCGTTGCTGGGTGCGACGACCAAGCCGAAACTCGGTTTGTCAGGCCGTAACTATGGCCGCGTGGTGTACGAGGCGCTCAAGGGCGGTCTGGACTTCATGAAAGACGACGAGAACATCAATTCCCAGCCCTTCATGCACTGGCGCGACCGTTTCCTGTATTGCATGGACGCTGTCAACAAGGCATCGGCTGCAACCGGCGAGGTCAAGGGCCACTACCTGAACGTGACCGCCGGCACGATGGAAGAGATGTATGCGCGTGCCGAGTTCGCCAAATCGCTGGGCTCGATCATCATCATGATCGACCTGGTGATTGGCTACACCGCGATCCAGTCGATGGCCGTCTGGGCCCGCAAGAACGACATGATCCTGCACCTGCACCGCGCCGGCAACTCGACCTATTCGCGCCAGAAAAACCACGGCATGAGCTTTCGCGTGATCTGCAAGTGGATGCGCATGGCGGGGGTCGATCACATCCACGCCGGTACGGTGGTCGGCAAGCTCGAAGGCGACCCAATGATGATCCGGGGTTACTACGACACCCTGCTCGACACCCACACCCCGGTGCAGCTCGAAAAAGGCCTGTTCTTTGAACAGGACTGGGCCTCGCTGAACAAGGTCATGCCGGTGGCTTCTGGCGGTATTCACGCTGGTCAGATGCATCAGTTGCTGCACTACCTGGGCGATGACGTGGTGCTGCAATTCGGCGGCGGCACCATCGGCCACCCGGACGGCATTCAGGCCGGTGCCATTGCCAACCGCACCGCGCTTGAAGTGATGATCATGGCGCGTAACGAAGGCCGCGACATCTGGAACGAAGGCCCGCAGATTTTGCAGGACGCAGCCAAGTGGTGCGGCCCGCTCAAAGCCGGCCTGGCAACCTGGAAAGACGTGTCTTTCAACTACGCCTCCACCGACAGCCCCGACTTCGTGGCGACCCCCACAGCCAGCGCTTAAAACTTTTCAGGAGAAAAACCATGATGACCAATCTCGGCGGCCGCGTTACGCAAGGCCAGTTTTCATTTCTGCCAGACCTGACCGATGTGCAGATCACCGCACAGGTTCAGTACGCGCTGGACAAAGGCTGGTCGCTCGGTATCGAATACACCGACGACCCGCACCCGCGCAACACCTATTGGGAAATGTTCGGTAACCCGATGTTTGACATGAAGGACCCGGCCGGCATCCTGATGGAAATCAACAACTGCCGCAAGACGTACCCGAGCCACTACATCCGCGTGACGGCTTTCAGTGCCGTGCGGGGCGTGGAGAGTGTGACCATGTCCTACATCGTCAACCGGCCGAAGAACGAGCCAGGCTTTCGCCTGGAGCGCCATGAGACCGACGGCCGCACCATGCGCTACACCATCCACTCGTACGCGACCGACAAGCCCGAAGGCGAGCGCTACTAAGCATTGCGACGCAAGCCTGAAAACCTGACTGGCGAAGGAACTTTTCGATCATGAACGCACCAATGCATTCGATTCCCGGTCAGGTGGCGGGGCAAGCCGTTGTTGCAAGCGCTCCCGCAGACAACTCGCTGGCCGCAGCACGTACGGTGGCTGAAGTGCTGGCGCATTCCCATGTGGACCCGGTGCTGCGGGAACTGGACGACTCGCTGGTCGGGCTGGCCCCGGTCAAGGCACGCATCCGTGACATTGCCGCGCTGCTGGTGATCGACAAGCTGCGGCTGAACCTGGGGCTGGCTGCCCAGGCGCCTTCCCTGCACATGTGTTTCACGGGCAATCCGGGCACCGGCAAAACGACCGTGGCCATGCGCATGGCTGAAATATTGCATCGGCTGGGCTATGTGCGCAAAGGGCACATGGTGGCGGTCACGCGTGACGATCTGGTCGGCCAGTACATCGGCCACACCGCGCCCAAGACCCGTGAAGTGCTTAAAAAGGCGATGGGCGGCGTGCTGTTCATTGACGAGGCCTACTACCTGTACCGCCCTGAAAACGAACGCGACTACGGGCAGGAGGCGATCGAAATTTTGCTGCAAATCATGGAGAACCAGCGCGACGATCTGGTGGTGATCCTGGCCGGCTACAAGGACCGGATGGACACTTTCTTCCAGAGCAACCCGGGCATGAGTTCGCGCATTGCCCACCACATTGATTTCCCCGACTACGCGGTCGGCGAGCTGATGCAGATATCGCAAAAAATGCTGGGCGACCAGAACTACCGTTTCGGGTCAGGCGCCGCCCAGGTGTTTGAGGAATACCTCACGCTGCGCATCGGGCAGCCGCACTTTGCCAATGCGCGCAGCGCCCGCAATGCGCTGGAGCGGGCGCGGCTGCGCCAGGCCAGCCGTTTGTTTGAAGACCGCGACCGGGTACTCACCGTGGACGATCTGACCACCATTGAAGCGCGCGACATTCGGGCCAGTCGCGTGTTCCAGACGTCCGCGAAAGGCCAGCCGTGATCAACACCCCTTTGCAGGCGCTGATTTTCGATGTCGATGGCACGTTGGCCGATACCGAACTGGCCCACATGGCGGCATTCAATGCAGCTTTTGTGCAGGAAGGCTTGCCCTGGCAGTGGGACGAGCCGCTCTACACCCGGCTGCTGGAGGTGTCGGGTGGCAAGGAGCGCATCACCCACTACTGGCGGCAGGTGCAGCCGGATCTCAAAATCATCGACAACGCCGCGTTTACCGACACGGTGCAGCGCATTCACGACCAGAAGACGGCGGTGTACGAGCGCATGGTGGGCGACGGTGGGGTGCAGTTGCGGCCTGGCGTGTTGAGGCTGATCGGGCAGGCCCATGACGCCGGCGTGCAAATGGCCATTGCCACGACCACCTCGCCGGTCAATATTTCCGCGCTGCTGCGCACCGCCATCGGTCCCGACTGGGCACGGTTCTTCAGGGTCATTGAAGACGCCTCCACCGCGCCCCGCAAGAAGCCGCACCCGCAGGTGTATCTGCAAACGCTGAGCCGGCTGCAGTTGCCCGCATCCGCCTGTCTGGCCCTTGAAGACTCTGCCAACGGCTTGCGCGCCGCGATGGCGGCGGCGCTGCCCACCGTCATCACCACCAACGCCTTCACCGCGCACCACGATTTTTCAGGGGCGCTGGCCGTTTTGCCTGATCTGTCGGGTTGCAGCCTGGCGCAGCTGGCAAGCCTGCATGCCGCCGGCCCACGTCGTTAATGTTCGTATCACAGGCAAGCCCCACCATGTCCCGCTCCCTCCGTATCGCGCCGTCCATCCTGTCTGCAGACTTTGCCCGCCTGGGTGAGGAGGTTCGCGCCATCGAGGCCGCCGGTGCCGATCTGGTTCATTTCGACGTGATGGACAACCATTACGTGCCCAACCTCACCATCGGGCCGCTGGTCTGCGAGGCGATTCGGCCGCACGTCAAGATCGGCATCGATGTGCACCTGATGGTCGAACCCGTGGACGCGTTGATCCCGCTGTTCGCCAAGGCCGGCGCCAACATCATCACCTTTCACCCCGAGGCTTCGCGCCATGTCGACCGCACGCTGTCGCTGATTAAAGAACACGGCTGCAAGGCCGGCCTGGTGCTCAACCCGGCCACGTCGGTTGACTGGCTGGAGCATGTGATGGACAAGCTCGACATCGTCCTGCTGATGAGCGTCAACCCCGGCTTTGGCGGGCAAAAGTTCATTCCGGCCACACTGGGCAAACTGCGTCTGGTGCGCCAGCGCATCGAGACGCATCAGGCGGCTGGTGGCCAGCCGATCTGGCTGGAAGTCGATGGCGGCGTGAAGACCGACAACATCGCCGACATCGTGCGCGCTGGCGCCGACACCTGTGTGGCCGGCAGTGCCGTGTTCGGCGCGCCCGATGCCGATGGCGGCTACCACGGCATCATGCGCGAGCTGCGCAGCCAGGCCGCTGCCCCCTGAAACCCACATTCAAAAAACGACGAGACACATCATGCCCCTGACCAACCGCTCCACCCTGACCCAGTTTCTCATCGAGGAGCGCCGCCGTTTCCCCGGTGCCAGCGGCGACTTCAACGCCCTGATTCTCGATGTGGCGCTGGCCTGCAAGGCGATCTCGCGCGCCGTGGCCTTTGGCGAGCTGGGTGGCGTCATGGGCAACCATGCGCCCGAGGCGGGCGGCTCGGTCAACGTTCAGGGCGAGACGCAGAAAAAGCTCGATGTGCTGAGCAACGACGTGTTCATCCGGCGCACTGAATGGGCTGGCAATCTGGCGGGCATGGCTTCGGAAGAGATGGACTTGCCGTATCAGATTCCAAAGCAGCATCCGCGTGGCAAGTACCTGCTGGTGTTCGATCCGCTCGACGGCTCCAGCAATATCGATGTCAATGTTTCGGTCGGCAGCATCTTCTCGATCCTTCGCGTCGGCCAGGACGTGGTGGAGAGCGGGCGCGATCTGGTCGAAGCTGATTTCCTGCAGCCCGGCACCCGGCAGGTCGCTGCCGGTTATGCGCTCTACGGTCCCACGACCATGCTGGTGCTGACCGTGGGCGACGGCGTCAACGGCTTCACGCTCGACCCCAACCTCGGCGAGTTCATGCTCACGCATGCCAGCATGCAGATCCCCAAGGAAACGCAGGAGTTCGCCATCAATGCGTCCAACAGCCGCTTCTGGGAAGCGCCGGTCAAGCGCTATGTCGATGAATGCCTGGCCGGCAAGACCGGTCCGCGCGCGAAGGACTTCAACATGCGCTGGATTGCCAGCATGGTGGCCGAGGCGCACCGCATCCTGATGCGCGGCGGCGTGTTTCTGTACCCGCGCGACAGCAAGGATGTGACCAAACCCGGCCGTCTGCGCCTGCTGTATGAAGCCAACCCGATCGGCATGATCATGGAGCAGGCCGGTGGCCGCGCCTCGACCGGCCGCGAGCCCATGCTGGCGGTGCAGCCGACGTCGCTGCACCAGCGCATTGGCCTGGTGTTCGGGTCGAGGTGCGAAGTCGAGCGCATCGAGCGCTACCACGCCGAGCCCGCCAGGGCTGAGGAAAACAACCCGCTGTTCGCCGAGCGCAGCCTGTTTCGCGTGTAGATATGGCCCCCACGGTCGCGCACTGCGTGTCGCTCCCTGCCCCCCGAGGGTGCCGCTGCGCCTGCGGTCTGGCGAAGCCAGTCCCGCGGCCCCTGCTTGAATGGGACAGTCGTGTCCTACTCCTCACAGCGGGCATTCGCTATTGATTTCATAGCTGGTCGCGCAGGTATTACCTAGGCTGCAGGCCGATTTGATGCATATTTTTAACTTAGGGAGACATCACCATGTCTGAACGCCACCCCATCATCGCCATCACCGGTTCGTCCGGTGCGGGCACCACGTCGGTCACCCGCACGTTCGAGAATATCTTTCGCCGCGAAGGGGTGGACGCCGCCATCATTGAAGGCGACAGCTTTCACCGCCACGACCGCAAGCAGATGAAGCTCAAGGCGGCCGAAGCCGAGAAGGCGGGCGACAACAACTTCAGCCACTTCGGCCCATCGAACAACCTGTTCCCCGAACTCGCCGAGCTGTTTCGCGCCTACGCTGAAACCGGTACCGGCAAGCGCCGCAAGTACCTTCACGACCCCGAAGAAGCCGCTCCCTACAAGCAGGAACCCGGCACCTTCACGCCGTGGGAAGACGTGCCGGCCAACACCGATCTGCTGTTCTACGAGGGCCTGCACGGTGCGGTGGTGACGCCCGAAGTCAACATCGCCCAGCACCCCGACCTGCTGGTGGGTGTGGTGCCGGTCATCAACCTGGAGTGGATCCAGAAGCTCTGGCGCGACAAGTCCAAGCGCGGCTACAGCACCGAAGCCGTGACCGACACCATCCTGCGCCGCATGCCCGACTACGTGAACTACATCTGTCCGCAGTTCATGCACACGCATGTGAACTTCCAGCGTGTGCCGATGGTGGACACCTCCAATCCTTTCATCGCGCGTGACATTCCTTCGCCTGACGAAAGCATGGTGGTGATCCGCTTCGCCAAGCCCAAGGGTATTGATTTCCAGTACCTGCTCAACATGATCGACGCCAGCTTCATGAGCCGCGCCAACACCATTGTGGTGCCGGGCGGCAAGATGGAACTCGCCATGCAGCTTATTTTTACGCCCTTCGTGTGGCGAATGATGGAGCGCCGCAAGCG
>NCGI01000076.1 GCA_002256925.1 Polaromonas sp. 28-63-22 | reverse complement strand
GCCACGCGCAACTTGGCTTCGTTCGCGGCAACCGAAAACGCTTCACCGACCTTGTCGTTCATCACCTCGTAGTGCACCGAATAACCGTAGCGCTGGGCAACCACGGTCATGGGCACCTTGCCGGGACGAAAACCGTCCATCTTCACCGTGCGGGCAAGCCGCTTCAGGCGCGTATCGACTTCAGACTGAATCGCATTGAGCGGCAGGGTGAGCGTCATCTTGCGCTCGAGCTTTTCCAGAGTTTCAACAGTCACGGCCATGGTGGTTTCCTAAAAATCAGACAAGTATGCAAACAAGGCGAACCCGGCTCGAAAAACGCCGGACAAGCCTTGCAGGTAATGATGAAAGCTGCCTTCTGCAAGGCAACTAAGCAAGGCAACAGGTGGTGCGCGGGGCGGGACTCGAACCCGCACAGTATTGCTACCGTCAGGACCTAAACCTGGTGCGTCTACCAATTTCGCCACCCGCGCGCCTGAAACAACATGCGGCAGTTCACAAGCAACCTGCCGCCAGAAAATCGGTCAACCGGGCATTTTAGCCTGTATCAGGCACCCGCCCGGCCGTCACAAATCAGGAAATGGTGAGCCTCACCCGGTCACCCGGCACGTGCCGGCTCACGCTTGACGCGAAACCAGGCCGCGTACATGGCGGGAAGCGCCAGCAGCGTCAGAACAGTCGCCACGACCAGTCCGCCCATGATGGCGACTGCCATCGGGCCCCAGAACACGCTGCGCGACAGGGGAATCATGGCCAGCACAGCAGCGGCGGCAGTCAGCACAATCGGGCGCAGCCGGCGCACCGCCGACTCGACCACCGCGTCCCAGGCTGGCACGCCGCGCACCCGGTCCTGCTCGATCTGGTCGATCAGAATCACCGAGTTACGCTGGATCATTCCCATCAACGCAATCACCCCCAGCAAGGCCACGAAGCCGAACGGTCGCCCGAGCAGAATCAGCGCTCCGGCAACGCCCGCAATGCCCAGCGGGCCGGTCACAAACACCAGTATCGCGCGGCTGAAGCTGTGCAGTTGCAGCATCAGCAAGGTGAACGTCAGAAACAGCATGATCGGCACGCCCGCGACGATGGAGGCCGAGCCCTTGCTGCTTTCTTCCACCGCGCCAGCCACTTCGATTCGATAGTCCGTCATGCCGCTGCTGTGCCACTGCGCCTCCAGCGCCTTGAGCCGCGGCTGCAGTTCCTTCGATACGGTAGCGCCCTGCAGGCCTTCGACGATGTCGCTTTGCACCGTGATGGCGTAGTCGCGCCCTTCACGCCACATCACCCCGGGCTCCCAGGCAAACACCGGTTTGGCAATCTGCGTCAACGGAATCGCCTTGCCCGACGCGGTGGGCAGGTAGGCGTTGGCAATATCGGTGATGGCGTTGCGTTCATCCAGCGGCTGGCGCAGCACGATATCGATCAGCTTGTCGCCCTCCCTGAACTGCCCCACCTGCGAGCCCGTCAAAATGGTGCGCGACGCCTGCGCAATCGACTGACTGGTCACGCCCAGCGCGCGCGCCTTCGACTGATCGACCTCCAGGCGCAGCACCTTGACCGACTCGTTCCAGTTGTCGTTCACACCGCGCGTGTTGGCGCTTTCGCGCATGACGGCCTTGACCTCGTCGGCGCGCAGCCGAAGCTTCAGCGGATCGATCCCGACAACCCGGAACTGCACCGGATACGGCACCGGTGGCCCGTTGGGCAGAAGTTTCACCCGGCCCCTGACTTCAGGAAACTCCGTGGCAAGCAGCGCTGGGAGCTTGATGCGCAGTGACTCGCGCACCTTCAAATCCTTGGGCAGGACAATCATTTGCGACACGTTGGTCTGCGGAAAAACCTGATCCAGCGGCAGGTAAAACCGGGGCACGCCAGAACCGATCCAGGTGCTGACCGACGTCACGCCGGCTTCGCGCATCAGGCGCTGCTCGACGCGTTGCGCCGTCCGTTCGTTGGCGGCAAACGAGGTGCCTTCTGGAAACCAGATATCGACCATGATTTCCGGCCGGCTGGAATCGGGGAAGAACTGCTGCTGCACCCTGCCCATGCCGAAAATTCCCAAGGCAAAGATCAACAAGGTGGCGCCGATGGTGATCCAGCGGTAGTGCACGCACCAGTTCACCGTGCGTCGAAAGTAGTTGTAAAACGGACTGTCAAACATCTCATGCGGACCGCCCTGCCCGTCCGCGCCCGCTTCAAGATGGGGCGGCACCTTCAGCAGCAGTGTTCCCAGATAGGGAACAAAGTAAACCGACACCAGCCAGCTCAGCACCAGCGCAATCACCGTGACAGCAAAAATGGCGAAGGTGTATTCGCCGGTGACCGAGCGGGCCAGGCCAATAGGCAGAAAGCCGACGGCCGTGATCAGCGTGCCCGTCAGCATGGGCATGGCCGTGATCTCGTAGGCAAAGGTGGCGGCGCGCACCTTGTCGTAGCCCTCTTCCATCTTGCGCACCATCATTTCGACCGCAATGATGGCGTCGTCCACCAGCAAGCCCAGCGCAATGATCAGCGAGCCCAGTGAAATCTTGTGCAGGCCGATGTTGAAATAATTCATCGCCAGAAACGTCATGCTCAGCACCAGCGGAATCGTGATGCCCACCACCAGGCCGGGCCGGATGTCGATGTAGTAGCGACGCCAGAGTGGCAGTTGGCCCGGGCCGGTGTGGCGGCGCTTGTGCAGGCCCAGGCTGATGAAGCTGACGGCCAGCACGATGACCACCGCCTCAATCAGCACACCAACGAACTCGTTGACGGAACGCGCGACCGCCTGGGGCTGGTCCTGGACATGAACCAGCCGGACACCGGCCGGCAGCGTTTTGGCCAGGCCGTCCGACAAAGCCGCAAGCGATTTGCCCAGCGCGATGATGTCGCCGCCCTTGGTCATCGACACCCCCAGCGCGATGACTTCCTTGCCCTGGTGGTGAACCTTCACGGCCGGCGGGTCAACATAGGCCCGCGTAATGTCAGCGATGTCACCGAGTCGCAGCTGGCTGCCGGCAGCGCTGGTGCCCGCGCCATAGCCCGCGCCCCTAATCGGCATGGCGCGCAGTTGCTCCACGGCCTCGAACTGCCCCTGCACGCGCACCTGCAAAACATCCTGGGGCGTCTGGACGGCGCCCGCCGACTCGACGGCATTTTGCTGGCTCAGTTGCGCCAGCACCTGGTTGAAGTCGAGCCCCAGCTGCGCCAGGCGCTTCTGCGAGATTTCGATAAAGACCTTTTCATCCTGCACGCCAAACAGCTCGACCTTGCTGACGTTCGGCACCCGCAGCAACTGCTGACGCACGTTGTCGGCAAAGGTTTTCAGCTCGGCGTAGTTAAAACCGTCCGACTCCAGCGCGTAGATCACGCCATAGACATCGCCAAAGTCGTCATTGAAAAAAGGCCCCTGAACACCGCCCGGCAAGGTGCCCCGCATGTCGCCGATTTTCTTGCGCACCACGTACCAGGTATTGGCGACGTCGGCCGGCCGGGACGAGTCCTTGATCTGGAAAATGATCTGCGACTCGCCCGGCTTGGAATAGCTGCGGATCTTGTCGGCGAACGGCACCTCCTGCAGCGTGCGCTCCAGCTTGTCAGTGACCTGCTCGGCCACCTGCTGCGCCGTGGCGCCTGGCCAGTAGGTGCGCACCACCATGGCGCGAAAAGTAAACGGCGGGTCTTCGTCCTGCCCGAGCTGGAAGTAGGACGCAAAGCCCAGCACCATCAGCACCAGCAGCAGGTAGCGGGTCAGTGCAGCATGTTCAAGCGCCCACCGCGACAGATTGAACTTGCGCGACTTGGCTTCGTCTTTTTCGGATGCAGGGCCTGCGCCTTCGGGGTCGCTGCCGCCATCAGGGTGCCGGGGGTCTTCGCTCATGCGGCCCTCACCGGGAAGCTGCTGCGGAGGCAGGCGCAGCGGCCGGCCGTTCGGCATACGGCGGCGTCTGCGCCGGGCTCGCGCCCGTGGCGACCACCGCCGGCTGGTAAATACTGACCTTCTGGCCGGGCGACAGCACATGAACGCCGGCACTGACCACCAGCGCGCCAGGCTTCAGGCCGGACGCGACCACCACGTCGTTGCCGTCGGCCGTGGCGACCTGTATGACCTGGGAATTGACCGTCATGCTGGCCTTGTCGAGCACCCAGACCGCCGTGGCATTGCCCTCCTGCCGCAGCGCGGTGGTCGGGAGCTTGATCACCTGGCTGCCCGCGAGGGCGGCCATCTCAGGCGTGACATACACCGTCGAGCCGAGCGCCAGCGCTTCGCCGGCATCCACCGACGCCTTGACGGCATAGGTCCGTGTCTGCGGATCGCTGCTGGCGGCGATTTCACGCACCTTGCCGGTCGTCTCGCGGTTCTGCGCCCAGACGCGAATCCTGACCGGCTCGCCCGGGACGATACCCGACAGCCTGTCTTCAGGCACCGCGAAAATCACGTCGCGCGGGCCATCGGCCGCGATGCGCACCACCGGCGCTCCGGCGGCAACCACCTGGCCCGGCTCGGCCTCGACCGCCGTGACAACACCCGACACGTCCGCGACCAGCGAGGCGTAGCTCGCCTGATTGGCCTGCACCGCCAGTTGCGACCGGGCCTGCTGAAGCTGCGCCTCGGCCGACTTCAGGGTCGTCTCGCGGCGGTCCAGTTCGGCGCCGCTGATGAAGTTCTGGTTTTTCAGTTCCTGGTAGCGCCTGAAATCGGCGCTGGCCAGGTCGCGGCTGGTCTGGGCGGCCGCCACCTGCGCGCGGGCCGCGTCGGCCGCCAGCCGGTAGTCCTGCGGATCAAGTTCCGCCAGCACCTGCCCCGCTTTGACGCGCTGGCCGGCTTCGGCCTGGCGCCGGATGATCTTCCCGCCGACACGAAAGCCCAGGCGAGACTCGACCCGCGCCTTCACTTCTCCGGCAAATTCGAGGCGGGACTGGTAAGCGCCGCTGCCCACAGTGATCACCTTGACGGCACGGACCGGATCGGCCGGTGGCGCCGCCCGGGAGCAGGCGACGAGAAAAGTGACGACGCCCAGCAGGGCCAATGCAGTTCTCTTCATGGTCTGTATGCGCTTGCGAGAGGGGGAAAAAGGAAACTGCAGGAGCCCCTGCCACAGCGGAATGGGGCAGGCCGCGCCCGCGCTAATGACTGGCTGGTTAGTAATTTAAGGGAAACGCCCAGACGTGTCAAGCGACAATCCGCGCATGAATCAAGGCTCTCCGCCAGTGGCGGTTCGGGGTGTGGACCACTACGAAAACTTCCCCGTCGCATCATGGCTGTGCCCGCCACACCTGCGTCCGGCCATTGCCGCCATTTACTGGTTCGCCCGCACGGCGGACGACCTGGCTGACGAGGGCGACGCTCCGGCCGACGCCCGGCTGGCCGATCTGGCCGCGTACCGGGCCGACCTGATGGCGGTGGCGCGTGGAGGGCCGGCATCGTGGCGGTGGGCCGGTGTGTTCGGCAACCTGCGCCCGGTCATCACGCAGTTCGACCTGCCCGTTGGCCTGCTGGCCGATTTGCTCAGCGCTTTTGAGCAGGACGTGGTGAAGCAACGCTACGCCAGCGAAGCTGAACTGCTGGACTACTGCCGCCGCTCGGCCAACCCGGTCGGTCGCCTGCTGCTGCACCTGTACGGTGTGCGCGATGAAGCGGCTCTCAGGGAGAGCGACAGCATCTGCACCGCGCTGCAACTGATCAACTTCTGGCAAGACCTCAGCGTGGACATCCCGCGCGGACGCATCTACCTCCCAGCCGACGCCTGGCAGCGCCACGGCGTCACCGAGGCCCAGTTGCTGGCACAGCAGGACACACCAGACGCTATTAATTTAATAGCTGCTTGCGCACATTCTGCAAGGGCTACGATGCTAAAAGGCTCACAATTACCAGGAAAAGTGCCTGGCCGTGGCGGCTGGGAGCTGCGCCTGGTGGTGCAAGGCGGCCTGCGCATCCTCGACAAGATAGAAGCGCTGGGCTTCAACACCCTGAAGACCCGGCCGAAGTTAGGGCGATGGGATTTTGTCGTGATGGGCTGGCGGGCGCTCTGGATGTGAGCGCATTGGGGATTCACCGCAGAGGCGCAGAGAACGCAGAGCTGCGCAGAGACAAGAAAAGACGTTCCCGGAACTGAAGAATCGGCTGTTTGTACGGCTGTCAGTTCGCTCCATCGAGATGCTAACGATTCACGTCTTGATTGACTCCGGCGATCATCTGATTTTTCTCTGCGCGTCTCTGCGTTCTCTGCGCCTCTGCGGTGAAGGTATTCAGAGATTCCGAAACGGTCAGCGTGCAACAATCCTGCGCATGACCCCTGAGCAGTACGTACAAGAAAAAGCCGCCGCGTCGGGCAGCAGTTTTTACTACGCCTTCCTTTTCCTGCCCAAAGAGCGGCGCGCCGCGATCACGGCCTTTTATGCCTTTTGCCGCGAGGTGGACGATGTGGTGGACGAGATCACCGACCCGGGCGTGGCGCACACCAAGCTGGCCTGGTGGCAAGGCGAGGTGGCCCAATCATTTGCCGGCACGCCCACGCACCCGGTGATGAAGGCGCTGATGCCGCTGGCCGCCACCTACCGCATCGAGGCGCGGCATCTGCAGGCGGTCATCGACGGCTGCCAGATGGACCTGGCGCAAAACCGCTACCTCGATTTCCCCGGCCTGAAGCAGTACTGCCATCTGGTGGCGGGCATCGTCGGCGAAGTCGCGGCGCGCATCTTTGGCCAGACCGATGAGGCCACCACCACCTACGCCCACAAACTCGGCCTGGCGTTCCAGCTCACCAACATCATCCGCGACGTGGGCGAAGACAGCATGCGTGGCCGCATCTACCTGCCCGTGTCGGAGCTGCAGCAGTTTGACGTGAAGGCGCACGAGATCCTCAAACGCCAGTACTCCGACCGCTTCACCGCGCTGATGCAGTTTCAGACGCAACGCGCGCTGGGCCTGTACGACGAGGCGCTGGCGCTGCTGCCCGAGGCCGACCGGCGCACGCAAAAGCCCGGCCTGATGATGGCCAGCATCTACCGCACGCTGCTGCAGGAAATTGCGGCAGACAACTACCAGGTGCTGCACCAGCGCGTCAGCCTGACACCTCTGCGCAAGTTCTGGCTGGCCTGGAAAACCCAGGCTTTCGGCCAGGTCGTTTGAAGGCCACCGCCCGATGAAAGTCGCCGTCATCGGCGCCGGCTGGGCGGGCTGCGCCGCAGCCGTCGAAGCCACGCGACGCGGCCATGCCGTGACCCTGTTCGAGGCGTCGCGCACACCGGGCGGCCGGGCCCGGCGTGTCGAGGCCATGCTGGGCGGCCAGCCGCTGGTGCTCGACAACGGCCAGCACATCCTGATCGGCGCCTACACCGAAACCCTGCGCCTGATGACCGACCTGGGCGTGGACACCGAAGCGGCGCTGCTGCGCCTGCCGCTCACGCTGCAGTTTCCCGACGGCAGCGGCCTGAAGCTGCCCGCGTCGCGCCACCTGCCCGCCCCGCTCGACGCGTTCGCCGGCATCCTGTCGGCGCGGGGCTGGCGCTGGGCCGACAAGCTTGCGCTGCTGAGGGTGGCCACCGGCTGGCAATTCAAGGGTTTTCAATGCGCCAGCCATGCGTCGGTGGCCGACCTGTGCCGGGGCCTGACCGCCCATGTCATGACGCAACTGATCGAGCCGCTGTGCGTGTCGGCCCTGAACACGCCCGCCGAACGGGCCAGCGGCCAGGTCTTTTTGCGCGTGCTGCGGGACGCCCTGTTTGCGGAAACCGGCGGCTCGAACCTGTTGCTGCCCCGCGTGGACCTGAGCGCCTTGCTGCCTGATGCGGCGCTGGCATGGCTCGCGGCGCGCGACCAGTCCGTGCAGCGCGGGCTTCGCGTGCAGGGCCTGCGACGCACGGGCGGGCAATGGCAATTGCGCGTGCAGGCCAACGCGCCAGCCGCCGGCGTACAGGAGCTGTTCGACCGGGTGGTGCTGGCCTGCCCGCCGGCCGAGGCGGCGCGCCTTGTGGAAAGCGCCGACAGCGGCGGCGTTGACGCCTGGCTGCAGCAGGCCCGCGCTCTGCAGTACGAAGCGCTGACCACCGTGTATGCCCATGCGCCCGAGGCGCGCCTCGGTCAGCCGATGCTGGCGCTGCCCGCCACGGCCGGGGCGCCGGCCCAGTTTGCGTTTGATCGCGGCCAGCTGGGTGGCCCGGCGGGGTTGCTGGCGTTTGTCATCAGCGCCAGCCAGGGCGACGGCGCCGCACTGACCGCGCAGGTGCTAACGCAAGCCGCCGTGCAACTCGGGCTGCAACTGCAGGCCGTTCAGACGATTGTGGAAAAGCGCGCCACCTTCGCCTGCACACCGGGCTTGCAGCGCCCCGGCATGCAGGTCGCCGCTGGCTTGCTGGCCTGCGGCGACTACATCGCGGGGCCCTATCCGGCCACGCTGGAAGGCGCGGTCAGGTCGGGCCTGGCGGCAGCCCGCGCGCTGGCGTCGTCCGTGCCAGGCCATCAGTCGCTATCAAAAACATAGCTGCTCGCGCAGGTATTGCCTGGGCTACAGGCCTGTTTCTTATAAAAAACCGTGGCGGGGCAGGCCCCACGCCCGCCCGTTCAGCGCGGAAACAAATCGCACAGTTCGGTCAGCGAGGTCACCGTTTCATGCGGCTCGGCCGGGTGCGTCCAGGGGTGGTCGGCGCGGTTGATCCATACCGTCTGCATGCCGCAATTGAGCGCGCCCAGCACATCCATCCCCGGGTCGTCGCCCACATGCAGCACGTTGTCGGGAATCACTTCGGCCGCACCCGAGGCGGCATAAAAAATACGCGGGTCGGGCTTGCCGGCACCAAACTCCTGCGCGCTGATGGCGGCGACGAAATATTTGCCGATACCGATGCGATGGATGTCGGCGTTGCCATTGGACAAAGCCACCAGCGGATACCGTGACGACAGAAATTCAAGCGCCAGCATCGTATCGTCGAACAGATGCACGCGGTTGCGTGCATCGAAAAAAACGTCGTAGGCCGCCCCTGCCAGCAAAGGGTCTTCGCCCGACCGCTCCAAGGCGAGCCGTATGGCTTCGCGCCGGATCGCACTCAGGTTGCAGCGCCATTCGGGGTGCGAACGCACCACATGCTCGCGGATCTCATGGCGGGCCGCCGGATTGGCGAACATCGCAGCCGACATCGGCGCGTGGTCGCCGAGCCACTGTTCCAGGGCCTTTTCCGCCTTCTCGATGGCGGGCCAGACGGGCCACAGCGTGTCATCCAGATCAATCGTGATGGCCTTGATCAGGGTCACATCAAGCATCAAGGAATCCTGTCCATGCAGGTCGGTTCACCCCGGCAAAACCATGCCGCCCGGGCATGCCGGCCGACGCGAACGGCAAGGTGATGGCTGCTGGGGTCAGCGGCAAGCGTACGGCGACGTGGTGGGTGCAACAGATCAAACTTCTACTCGACGTGGTTCGCTTTGGTTAGTAGGCCCTGGCCCCGGCAATGGCGCAGGCCCACACTAGAATAACCCATGTCTTTTGCACCCGAGCCTGCCTTTTCCCACGGTGCCGCGCCCAACGCAGCGTCCACCACCGCCATCCTGCTCTGCAACCTCGGCACGCCCGACGCGCCCACGGCGCCCGCCCTGCGCCGCTACCTGGCCGAATTTTTAAGCGACGCTCGCGTTGTTGAAATTCCGCGGCTGCTCTGGCTGCTGATTCTTCACGGCATCATTTTGCGGACGCGGCCGGCCAAGTCGGCCAAAAAATACGCCAGCATCTGGACGCCCGAAGGCTCGCCGCTCAAGGTGTGGACGCAAAAGCAGGCCACCATGCTGCGCGGCTATCTGGCGGTGCGCGGGCACAACGTCGAGGTGCGTTACGCCATGCGCTACGGCCATCCGTCGATAGCGTCCCAGCTGGAGCAGCTCAAGGCCGACGGCGTCACGCGCGTGCTGGTTCTTCCGGCCTACCCGCAATACAGCGCCACCACCACCGCCAGCGTGTTCGATGCGGTGTACGCGTGGGCGGCCCGCACGCGGCTGATTCCCGAGTTCCGCTTTGTCAACCAGTACCACGACGATGC
>NCGI01000075.1:10082-11080 GCA_002256925.1 Polaromonas sp. 28-63-22 | reverse complement strand
TGTGGCCGGCGTGGGCGAAATCATCATGGTGGTGCCGACCCCGAAGGGCGAAAAAAATGCGCTGGTGCTTGCGGCGGCCTATGTCGCCGGAGTCAGCCGTGCCTTCACCATCGGCGGCGCGCAGGCCGTGGCAGCGCTAGCCTACGGCACGCAGACGGTGCCCAAGGTTGACAAGATCACCGGCCCCGGCAACGCCTATGTGGCCAGCGCCAAAAAACACGTCTTCGGCACCGTCGGCATCGACATGATTGCCGGGCCGTCCGAAATCCTGGTGCTGGCCGACGGCAGCACGCCGGCCGACTGGGTCGCGATGGACCTCTTCAGCCAGGCCGAGCATGACGAGCTGGCGCAGAGCATCTTGCTTTGTCCGGATGAAGCCTACATCGACAAGGTGCTGGACGCGATGAACCGCCTGCTGCCCACCATGCCGCGGGCCGACATCATTGCCAAATCGCTCAATGGCCGCGGCGCGTTGATTCATACCCGCAGTATGGAAGAAGCCTGTGCCATCAGCAACCGCATCGCGCCCGAGCATCTCGAAATCTCCAGCCAGGAGCCGCACCAGTGGGAGCCGCTGCTCAAGCACGCCGGCGCGATTTTTCTCGGCGCCTACACCAGCGAAAGTCTCGGCGACTACTGCGCCGGCCCGAACCACGTGCTGCCCACCAGCGGCACGGCGCGGTTTTCAAGTCCGCTCGGCGTGTACGACTTTCAGAAACGCAGCAGCATCATTGAGGTGAGCGAGCAGGGGGCGCAGACGCTGGGCAAGATTGCCGCAGAAATTGCCTACGGCGAAGGCTTGCAGGCGCATGCGCGTGCCGCCGAGATGCGTTTGAAGGTCGTGCCTGCGATGAGGTCCGGCCAATGAGCGCGCTGGACCCGCAACTCAAAAAACGCATTCGCCAGGACGTGCAGTCCATGCACGCCTACGCGATTCAGGACTCCGCCGGCATGGTCAAGCTCGACGCGATGGAAAACCCGCATCGCCTGCCGGCCGG
>NCGI01000075.1:0-10022 GCA_002256925.1 Polaromonas sp. 28-63-22 | reverse complement strand
GGCTTTGACATCATGCTTGGCAACGGCTCGGACGAGCTGATTTCACTGCTGGCCATGGCCTGCGACGTGCCCGGCGCCACCATTGTTTCGCCGGTGCCGGGCTTCGTGATGTACGGCGTCAGCGCACAGCTGCAGGGCTTGAAATTCGTCGGTGTACCTTTGACGGCCGACTTCGAGCTCGACGAAGCCGCCATGCTAGGCGCCGTGGCGGCGTACAAACCCGCCATCACCTACCTGGCCTACCCGAACAACCCGACCGCCAACCTGTGGGACGACGCGGTGATCGAAAAAATCATCGAGGCCGTGGGCAGGCAGGGCGGTCTGGTGGTGATGGACGAGGCCTACCAGCCGTTTGCCAGCAAAAGCTACATCGACCGGATCACCCGGCACGGCCACGTGCTGCTGCTGCGCACGCTGAGCAAGTTCGGCCTGGCCGGCGTGCGCCTGGGTTATCTGATGGGACCGATAGCGCTGATTGCCGAGATCAACAAGGTGCGACCGCCCTACAACATCAGCGTGCTGAACTACGAGTGCGCGCTGTTCGCGCTTGAGCATCAGGAGGTGTTTGCGGCGCAGGCCCTTGAGCTGATTGCGCAGCGCGCTATGCTTTTGGAAGCGCTTGGCAACATGGCGGGGGTCCGGGCCTGGAAAAGCGACGCCAACATGATCCTCATCCGGGTCGCCGATGCCGCCAAAACCTTCGAAGGCATGAAGTCGCGCGGCGTGCTGGTCAAAAACGTTTCTAAAATGCATCCTCTGCTGGTCAATTGTTTGCGCCTCACCGTGGGCACCGCCGGTGAAAACGTGCAGATGCTGGCAGCCCTTCAAGAATCCCTATGACCACCCCCACTCCCACGCTACCGGCCACCTTTTCGCCCCGTACGGCAGAGGTTTCGCGCAACACCGCCGAGACGCAGATCACCGTCAAGGTCAACCTCGACGGCACCGGCAAGGCCAGCCTGTCCACCGGCATCGGGTTTTTCGACCACATGCTCGACCAGATCGCCCGCCACGGGCTGATCGACCTCGATATTCAGGCCAAAGGCGACCTGCACATCGACGGCCACCACACGGTCGAAGACGTCGGCATCACGCTGGGGCAGGCCGTGGCCCAGGCGGTGGGCGACAAAAAAGGGCTGCGCCGCTACGGCCACGCCTATGTGCCGCTCGACGAGGCGCTGAGCCGTGTCGTGATCGATTTTTCGGGCCGGCCAGGGCTGGAGATGCATGTGCCATTCAAGAGCGGCATGATCGGCACCTTTGACAGCCAGCTGGCCTATGAATTCTTCCAGGGCTTTGCCAACCACGCGTTCGTCACGCTGCACATCGACAACCTGCGTGGCGACAATGCGCACCACCAGGCCGAAACCGTGTTCAAGGCCTTCGCCCGTGCCCTGCGCATGGCGCTGGAGATCGACGCACGCTCGGCCGGCGTGATTCCATCGACCAAAGGTTCGCTGTAGCTTCGGGCGGATCGGGCTGAAATGGTGGATAGCGGCATGATTTTCAAGCGTTTTAGCCCTGTAGCCCATATTCCACCTGCGCGAGCAGCTATGAATTTAATAGCGACTCAATTGCTGGCAGGTCTTGTGCCGCGTCACCTGTGCGAAAGCTCCCGTTGAAAAGCGTGGCGGTCGTGGACTACGGCTCGGGCAATCTGCGCTCGGTGTCCCAGGCGGTCCAGCATGTGGCGCGGGACAGCGGCTACGACGTGGTCGTCACGTCGCGGCCGGACGAGGTCATGGCCGCCGAGCGTGTCGTGCTGCCGGGGCAGGGCGCCATGCACGACTGCATGCGCGCGCTGGCGGAATCGGGTCTGCAGGAGGCCGTGCTGCACGCCGCCGCGCACAAGCCGCTGTTTGGCGTCTGCGTCGGCATGCAGATGCTGCTCGACCAAAGCCATGAGGGCCTGCAGGGCGCTGCAACGCCCGGCCTCGGGCTGATCGCCGGCGAGGTGGTGCGCTTCGAGCTGGCCGGCCAGCTACAACCCGACGGCAGCCGCTACAAGGTGCCGCAGATGGGCTGGAACCAGGTTTTTCAGACGGCATCGGGCCATCCGGTGTGGGCCGGCGTGCCCGATGGCGCATACTTTTACTTCGTGCACAGCTTTTATGCCCGTCCGTCCGATGCGCGCCACGTGGCCGGCGAAGCCGACTATGGCGCGCGCTTTGCTGCGGCCATTGCACGCGATAATATTTTCGCCACGCAGTTTCACCCGGAGAAAAGCGCGGACCACGGGCTTGCGCTCTACCGCAACTTTCTCCACTGGCAGCCCTGAGGCCCTTGCCACCCGCCGGCTGCCACGCATCGCCCGTCCTGACCATTTCCGTCATCCGTCCCCACGTCCGCCCGTCTCCACGTCCGATTAACCGCTCTTTTTCCGACCCAACATGCTGCTCATCCCCGCGATTGACCTGAAAGATGGTCACTGCGTTCGCCTCAAACAGGGCGACATGGATCAATCCACCATCTTCAGCGACGACCCGGCCGCCATGGCGCGCAGCTGGGTTGACAAGGGCGCGCGGCGCCTGCATCTGGTGGACCTCAATGGCGCGTTTGCCGGCAAGCCGAAAAACGAGCTGGCCATCAGGAAGATCCTTGCGGAAGTCGGCAGCGAGGTGGACGTGCAACTGGGCGGCGGCATTCGCGACCTCGACACCATCGAGCGTTACCTGGACGCCGGGCTGCGCTACGTCATCATCGGCACGGCGGCGGTCAAGAACCCCGGCTTCCTGCAGGACGCCTGCACCGCCTTCAGCGGCCACATCATCGTCGGGCTGGACGCGAAAGACGGCAAGGTCGCCACCGACGGCTGGAGCAAGCTGACCGGCCATGAGGTCATCGACCTCGGCAAGAAATTCCAGGACTACGGCGTCGAAGGCATCATCTACACCGACATCGGCCGCGACGGCATGCTCAGCGGCATCAACATCGACGCCACCGTCAAGCTGGCGCAGGCGCTCACCATTCCGGTCATCGCCTCGGGCGGACTGTCGAACATGGCCGACATCGAAGCGCTGTGCAGGGTCGAGGACGAGGGCGTCGAAGGCGTCATCTGCGGGCGCTCCATCTACAGCGGGGACCTTGACTTTGAAGCCGCGCAGGCCCGGGCCGACGAGCTCTCGGCATGAGCGCAGGCCCTGCACTGGCCACAAACCTGTTTCAGGGCCAACCCTGTGTTCAACTCGCGCTGGCTGGCGGCGACAGCGCCCGCGTCGCGCTCTTTGGTGCGCAGGTGCTGTCATGGGTCACCGGCGACGGCACCGAGCGCATCTACCTCAGCCCGCGTGCGCGGCTCGACGGTTTGCGGCCGATTCGCGGCGGCATGCCGCTGTGCTTTCCGCAGTTCAACCAGCGTGCGCTGGGGGCTGACCGGGTGCCCAAACATGGTTTTGCCCGCACCCAGGCGTGGCAGTTGCAGACCACCGAGGCGCAGTCCGGCTGGGCTGAAGCCACCCTGGCCCTGACCGACAGCGATCCATCACGGGCCAGCTGGCCGCATGCGTTTGCAGCCACCTGCACCGTGACGCTGGAGCCCGACAGTCTGCGGGTGGCTTTCGAGGTGACCAATACGGACACGCTGAGCTGGCCGTTTGCCTTCGCGCTGCACACCTACCTGCAGGTCGATGACATCGGCCGCACCGAACTCCTCGGACTGCAGGGCCTGAACTACTGGGACGCCGTGCTGAACCGGGATGACCCTTCCAGCCTCGGCAGCCAGGCCGACCGGGCGCTTCGTTTTGGCAGTGAAACCGACCGGGTGTATGCCCGGGCCAGGGCACCGCTGATGATGCGCGACGGTCGCGGCTCCCTGCGCATCGAGCAATCGGCGAGCATGCCCGACGTGGTGGTCTGGAACCCTGGCGCTGCGGTGTGCGCGACACTCGATGACATGCCGGCGGACGGCTTCAGGCGCATGCTGTGCGTCGAGGCCGCGCGCGTCAACACGCCGCAAGTGCTGCTGCCGGGCGAGTCCTGGCGCGGCTGGCAGTCGCTGCGCGTGATGCCGCGGGCTTTTCATCCTTCCGGTTTTTGTCCCCTCTAAACCGCTTCACCTTTCACGCCCCATGCTTGCCAAACGCATCATTCCCTGCCTTGACGTGACCGGCGGCCGTGTCGTCAAGGGCGTCAACTTTGTCGAGCTGCGCGACGCCGGTGACCCGGTCGAGATTGCCGCCCGCTACAACGAGCAGGGCGCCGACGAACTCACGTTTTTAGACATCACCGCGACCAGCGACGGGCGCGACCTGATCCTGCACATCATCGAGGCCGTAGCCAGCCAGGTGTTTATCCCCCTGACGGTCGGCGGCGGCGTGCGTACCGTGGACGACGTGCGGCGACTGCTGAACGCCGGCGCCGACAAGACCAGTTTCAACTCGGCGGCGCTGGCCAATCCGCAGGTGATCGAGGACGCCTCCGGCAAATACGGCGCCCAGTGCATCGTGGTCGCCATCGACGCCAAACGCCGCAGTGCCGAAGAAGCGCTGCGGCGCGGACCGGGCTGGGACGTGTACAGCCACGGCGGCCGCAAAAACACCGGCCTGGATGCCGTGGCCTGGGCCAGCGAGATGGCCCGGCGCGGCGCCGGGGAGATTTTGCTCACCAGCATGGACCGCGACGGCACCAAGTCAGGCTTTGACCTGGCGCTGACCCGCGCCGTGAGCGACGCCGTCAGCGTACCGGTGATTGCCTCCGGCGGCGTCGGCAACCTCGACCACCTGGCCGACGGCATACAGAGCGGCCACGCCGACGCCGTGCTGGCCGCCAGCATCTTTCACTACGGCGAGTACACGGTGCTGCAGGCCAAGCAGCACATGGCGGCGCGCGGCATCCCGGTGCGGCTGTAGCAGCCCTTTTTTTAAGCCATTCAGGCCTGCAGCCCAATCAATACCTGCGCCGGCAGCTATCAAAAAGATAGCGACTACGGCGTTTGGCCGCCGTCAACCGCTACGGCCTGGGCAAAATCACCTTGTCGATGGCATGAATCACGCCGTTGCTGGTGAACACGTCCGTCGTGATGATGTTGGCTGTGCGGCTGCGCTGGTCGGTGATGACGAAACTGGCGCTGACCGTGAAGGTTTCACCCTGCACCGTGGTGATTGGCGTGTTGAACGGCACGTCGGCCTTCAGCACCCGCACCGGCAGCACGTGGTAGGTCAGCACCTTGGTCAGCAGCGCGGTGTTGGCAAGCAGCGCCGCCTTGGTGAGGTTCAGTTCGGCCAGCAGGGCCGTGAAGGCGTCGTTGGTAGGCGCAAACACCGTGAACGGTCCGGCACCCGAGAGCGTGCCCTGCAAATTGGCGGCAACCACCGCCTCGACCAGCACGCTGAACTGCGGCAGCGACTGCGCGGTTTGCACGATGTTCTTGTTGGCCGGCAGGATGACCTTGTCGATCGTGTGGATGACACCGTTGCTGGCCTGAATGTCGGTGGCGAGCAAGCGTGATGTGCGGTTGCGTCCGTCGGTGATGGTGAGCACGCCGCCGCTCGACTCGATCTTCAGGATGCCGCCCTGCACCGTGGTGATCGCCTTGCCCAGCGGGACCTGCGCTTTTTCCACTTTCGCGGGCAGCACGTGGTAGGTCAGCACGGCCTTGAGCAGCGCCGTGTCGGCCAGCAGTTGCGCCTTGGTCAGGCCGAGTTCCGTCAGCAGGGCCGCGAAGGCCGCGTTGGTCGGCGCGAAGACCGTGAACGGGCCGGCGCTTTTGAGCGTATCGACCAGACCGGCGGCGACCACGGCCTCCACCAGGATGCTCAGATCGGGCACCGACTGGGCCAGCTCGACAATGTTTTGCGGGGTTGTCGGCGCGCTGGTGTCGCTGCCGCCACCGCAACCGGTGACAAGAACGGCGGCCGCGATGCCGCCAAGTACAAGAGCGTTTCTTCGATGCATGTCCGGACTCCTTGGGTTCAGGTTGTTCAGGAAAGGGAAGTGAGCAAACATCAATAAACCACCCGCTCGTTGAAATTACCGAATGGTATTTATTGAAACCCGAAGGTAATTACACAAACATTAAAGTTCAATACTTACTACGTTTTCTTACATAGAGCCCGTCGTGGTCCCGCGACCAACCGCGCTTGCGCAGGCGATAGGGCGCGGCGGCAATCAGCGACAATTGCCTGATGAACTGGCTCGATGCAATCCAATGGGACGCCCAGGGCCTGGTGCCCGTCATTGCGCAGGAAGCAGGCACCGGGGACGTGCTGATGTTTGCGTGGATGAACCGCGAGGCCCTGCAGCAAACCGCCGAGCGGCGTCAGGCGGTGTATTTCAGCCGTTCACGCGGCCGGCTCTGGCACAAGGGTGAGGAGTCGGGCAACTACCAGACCGTGCACGAAATGCGGCTGGATTGCGACAACGATGTGATTTTGCTCAAGGTGACGCAGCCTGGCAGCGAACATGCGCATGGCTCGTCGCCCTCCGACGCGATTGCCTGCCACACCGGGCGCCACAGCTGCTTTTTCAGTCTTTACAAAGACGGCCAGTGGGTGGTGACCGAGCCGGTCTTGAAAGATCCGGCCAGTATCTACAAATAGTCTTCAAGAAAAGCCAGCATGTCCTCCATCGACTCCCTTCAGCGCCTGGCGCACATCATTGAAAGCCGCAAGCCGGCCAACGGCGGCGATGCCGGGCAAAGCTATGTGGCGCGCCTGCTGCAGAAGGGACCGGACGCGTTCCTGAAAAAAATCGGCGAGGAAGCCACCGAAACCGTGATGGCCGCCAAGGACATTGACTGCGGCGGCGGCACACCGGCGCTCAAAGGCAAGCTGGTCGGCGAAGTGGCCGACCTGTGGTTTCACAGCATGATTGCGCTGGCGCATTACGGCTTGAGCCCGGCCGACGTGGTGGCCGAACTCGAACGCCGCGAAGGCACCAGCGGCATTGAAGAAAAGGCACTGCGCAAGGCGCTGCACCGCGAAGCCAACGACAGCTGACTCTGAAAGGAAAAGACCATGAACGACAGCATCGCAACGATTGAACCCGACGAGGGCCTGAAAACCTGGGGCTGGGTGAGCTATGTGCTGCACCTGGTGGTGGCAGTGGCCGCCGTTCTGCCCGGCGCGCAGGTGTCGATCGCGCTGCTGCTGATCGCGCTGGTGATTGACCTGGTCAAGCGCGGGGACGCTGCCAACACCTGGCAGGCGTCGCACTTCAGCTGGCGTATCCGCTCCGTGCTGTGGGCGGGCCTGTGGTATTTGCTCACGGCCTGGCTGTGGCTGGTGTTCATCGTTCCGGGCTGGATTGCCTGGGGGCTGATTTCGGTGTGGTTCCTGTACCGCATCGTCAAGGGCATGGTGCGCATGAACGACGGGCGCGCGGTGGAGGCGGCGTGAGCACCGAGCCAAACTGCATTTTCTGCAAAATTGCGGCGGGCGCCATTCCCAGCCGCAAGGTCTATGAAGACGACGAGCTGTTTGTGTTTCACGACATCGCGCCCTGGGCGCCAGTGCATTTTTTGATGGTGCCCAAGTTGCATATCGCATCGATGGCGCAGGTCGGCTCCGAGCACGAGGCGCTGCTGGGGCGGATGATGGCACTGGCGCCCCGCCTGGCGCTGGAGCAGGGCTGCAAGCCGTATCCGGAAGGCGGTTTTCGCATGGTCGTCAACACCGGGACCGAGGGCGGGCAGGAAGTTCATCACCTGCACGTGCATGTGATGGGTGGGCCACGGCCATGGCTCAGGGGTTAGGGGTCAGGGCTGCCACACTTTTCATGGCGCCAGCGCGCGACTAACCCATGGGTTGAAAGGTGTCATTGGCGCACGATGATGCGGGGCTTTAGAATCAATACAGTTGGGTGTTTTCACCCGAAATCCGAGATACCTGCAAAAACTGCAAACACTGAATTTAGGAGCACAACATGGGTTCATTTTCTATCTGGCACTGGTTGATCGTTCTGTTGATCGTGGTGATGGTTTTCGGCACCAAGAAGCTGAAGAACATCGGCGGCGATCTGGGTGGCGCCGTCAAGGGCTTCAAGGACGGCATGAAAGAAGGCGGCAGCGCAGCGGCCGATGACAAGCCGGTCGGTCCTGCGGGCCAGGTCACCAACGCACAAAGCGTTGACAAGGCCTCAGACAAAACCACCATTGACGTCGAAGCCCGGCAAAAGTCCTGAACCGCCTTGATGTCGCTTCCCACGCTTGTCGTTTCGCCGGCTCTGCTATCCACCGGGCACGCTGAGCCCGCCCGCCATCTTTCGCGGCGCTTGGCTGCGGCCTTCGCATGATTGATATCGGTGTTTCCAAAATCGCCCTGATCGGCGCTGTGGCGCTGATCGTGATCGGCCCCGAGAAGCTGCCGCGCCTGGCGCGCACCGTGGGCACGCTGCTCGGCAAGGCGCAGCGCTATGTCGCCGACGTCAAGCAGGAAGTCAACCGCTCGATGGAGCTGGACGAGCTCAAGAAGATGAAGGAAGACGTTGAGGGCGCGGCCCGCGATGTCGAAAACTCCATTCATACCGGCGCCAGTGATTTTGAAAAGTCATGGGCTGAAACCACCGCAGGCATGAGCGGTAGCGCAGGCACGTCGACGGATGAACTCCCCGGCATGATCATCTTCCCAGAGTACCGGCATCCGAAGAAGAAGTGGCGGCTCAAAACCGGCGCCACGCCGCAGTGGTTCAAGGCCCGTGCGGGCGTGCGCACCCACGCGCAATCGGGCGCGGCGCGCGTGGCGCGTTTTCGCCCTCCGTCGAGGCGCTCCACCTGAAACAAGCCATCTGACACCTGCCACCGATTGAAGCGTCAATCGTTCCGAATCTCCTGTTCACGCGTGCACGACGGCGCGACCCTTCCAGCGCACACTCCCCATGAGCGAACCCCGCACCGACAAAACCGACAAGCCCGACGAACTCGCCGGCACGGAGCAACCGTTCGTCCAGCATCTGATGGAGCTGCGCGACCGCATGATCCGTGCGGTGATTGCGGTTGGCATCGCCGCTGCGGTGCTGGCGTTTTACCCCGGCCCCGGCGCGCTGTATGACCTGATGGCCGCGCCGCTTGTTGCCAGCCTGCCCAAGGGTGCGACGCTGATTGCGACCAACGTGATCTCGCCGTTTGTGGTGCCGATCAAGATTCTCTTCATGACAGCCTTCATGATCGCGCTGCCGGTGGTGCTCTACCAGGTCTGGGCTTTTGTGGCGCCGGGCCTGTACGCCCACGAGAAAAAGCTCGTCATGCCGCTGGTGATTTCAAGCACGCTGCTGTTTTTCGTCGGCGTGGCGTTTTCGTATTTCGTGGTTTTCAAGCAGGTGTTCCACTTCATCCAGAGCTTTGCACCCAAGTCGATCACCGCAGCGCCAGACATCGAGGAATACCTCAATTTCGTGATCGGCATGTTTCTGGCCTTCGGGCTGGCCTTCGAGGTGCCGATCGCGGTGATCCTGCTGGTCCGCATGGGTGTGCTGACGGTGGCCCAGTTGCGTCAATACCGTGGCTACTTCTGGGTCGTCGCGGCCATCGGTACGGCACTCGTGACGCCGCCCGATGCGGGCTCGATGATCATGCTGCTCGGCGTGGTCGGCAGCCTGTACGAAGTGGGCATCATCGCCGCGCAGGTGTTCCTCAAAGCCACCAAGGCGCCGGACGATACCGATACCGAAGTCGCCAAGCCCTGAGCGCCTGGCTGCGCACCGCCGTGGCCTGGCCGTGCGCGTGCTTGTCTGCAGGGTCGGGTAGTGACCGATTTAATCAATCAAATAAGGCTCCAGCCCACGCAAAACGTGCGCCAGCAGCTATCAAATCAATAGCGACTTGGCGCCGGGCGGAGTTATTGCTGCGGTGGCCGCTGCACCTTGGGCCGCTGGCGCACGCCGGGTGTGACGGCGATTTCGCTCTGGCTGCTGCCGCGCAGCACCGTCAGCGGTGCCGGTGTGCCGGGTTTGAGCGCCGCGACGGCGGTGAGCAGCTGGCTGACGTTGCCTACCGGCTTGCCCTTGACGGCGGTGATCACGTCGCCGGGCTGCACACCGGCCTGCGCCGCCGGGCCGTTTTGCAGCACGCCCGTGATGATCACGCCACC
>NCGI01000465.1 GCA_002256925.1 Polaromonas sp. 28-63-22 | reverse complement strand
GAATACGTGTCGCGCGTGCGGCAGGCGAGCGAACAGGCGGCCTCGGCCAGGGCGCAGGTCGAGGTGGCGCAGCGCCAGTACGACAACAACAAGGCGCTGGTGGCGCAGGGCTTCATCTCGAAGACCGCGCTCGATACCTCGCAGGCCAACCTGAATGCCGCCCAGTCCACCTACCAGGCCGCGCTGGCCGGTGCCGAGGTCGCGCGCAAATCGGTGGCCGACACCGTCTTGAAAAGCCCGATCTCGGGCCAGGTATCGCAGCGGCTGGCGCAGCCGGGCGAACGCATGGGCGTCGACGCACGGCTGGTCGAAATTGTCGATCTGCGCGAGCTGGAACTTGAAGCCACGCTCAGCGCGGCCGAATCGGTCAACGTCCGCGTCGGGCAAGTCGCCGAACTGACGATTGAAGGTGTCGGCCAGCCCGTGACGGCCAAGGTCGTTCGTATCAACCCGAGCGCACAGGCCGGCAGCCGCAGCGTGCTGGCGTATCTGAGCCTGGCCAGGCCAGAAGGTGCGCAGGCCGGTGACAGCACGCCCGCGCTGCGCCAGGGCCTTTTTGTGCGCGGCAGCCTGGGCACGGCGCGGGCTTCGCTGCTGGCCTTGCCGGTAACTGCGGTGCGTACCGACCGGCCTGCGCCTTACGTGCAGGCCATTGAAGACGGCAAAGTCGTGCACAAGGCCGTCACGCTCGGCGAGCGCGGCAGCGCGGGTGGCGAGCAGGTCGTGGCCATCGGCGGCCTGGCCGACAACGCACTGGTGATACGCGGCCATATTGGCGCCCTGCGCGAGGGCACGGCCGTGCGCTTCACCTCCATGGATGGCGCCCCGGCCGCAGCGGTCAAGACCGCTCCCTGACGCGTATTCGCCATGTGGTTCACCCAGGTCAGCCTGAAAAATCCGGTGTTCGCCACCATGGTCATGCTGGCCATCGTGGTGCTGGGTCTGTTTTCGTACCAGCGCATGCAGGTTGACCAGTTTCCCAATATCGACTTTCCGGTGGTGGTGGTCACCGCCGACTACCCCGGTGCCTCACCGGAGATTGTCGAGAGCGAGGTCACCAAGAAAATCGAGGAAGGCGTCAATTCGATTGCCGGCATCAACACGCTCACTTCGCGCAGTTTTGAAGGCCAGTCGGTCGTCATCATCGAGTTCCAGCTTTACGTCGATGGGCGCAAGGCAGCCGAGGATGTGCGCGAAAAAATAGCTGCCATCCGCCCTCTCTTTCGCGACGAGGTCAAAGAACCACGCGTGCTGCGCTTTGACCCGGCAAGCCGCGCGATCTGGTCCGTCGCCGTCTTGCCCGA
>NCGI01000464.1 GCA_002256925.1 Polaromonas sp. 28-63-22 | reverse complement strand
CCTGCGCTGCTCAGCCCTGCCACACGGCGTTGGGGGCATGGATACCGGAGCGGGTTCGGATGCGGGATCGGGTGTTTTGGGGGGCAGAGCCCGAATTCGCCACGCCTTCGGCGCGCCCCACGGGTGCTGCGCAGCGAAATCGCGATCTGACCCCCAAAACCAGGCTGAACGCCCTTTTTCTAGGTGTTTTTGGCCTGCGGATCACGTAATACCTGCGTAAGCAGCTATAAAAATAGTAGCAACTGAACGACGAGAACCTGTCCCCGAACCCGATTCCGAATTCTTTTCACCACCCCTTGTGAATGCGCCGAGGAGCGCAAGCCCAGACGGATAAGGGCCCGCGATTGTCTGAGCCGTCAGGCGAGTTCGAGCGGGACCCCGGCTGGGCTGAGCACCACAGGTTACGGTTATTGGGGTCAGACGCCAATTTCGCTGCCGTGCAAAGCACGGCTCCCGCAGGGCAAGGCTTCGACAGGCTCAGCCCGAACGGTGGAGGTGGCGCGCAAGGCTTCGACGGGCTCAGCCCGAACGGGCGTTGAGCCACTCACCTGCTGCGGCGATAGTCATCGCCCAGACCTTCCCCACCACTGCTACCATCCAGCCGTGAAATCCCTCATCCGCTTTTTCGCCACCCTGCACGCCGTCATCGCGCTGCTGTTCGTCGCCGCGTCGCTGGTGCTGATCGTCATTGCTGCACGGTCCGGCTGGTCGGCCCTGGGCTCGGGTCTGGACGGCTCGGCGGCGCAGGGCATCATCGAGGCGATTGGGCTGATTGCCATCGCGGTGGTGGCGCTGCAGATTGCGCAGACCATCGTTGAGGAAGAAGTCATCCGCGAGGCGCAGGTCAGCGCGCCGACGCGGGTGCGGCGCTACCTGTCGCGCTTTCTGGTGGTGATCGTGGTGGCGCTGGCGGTCGAGGGTCTGGTGGCGACGTTCAAGGCCCTGCACGACGACCTCGACCAGTTGCCCTATGCCGCGACGCTGCTGGTTTCGGTGGCGGTGCTGCTGGCGGGCTGGGGGATTTTCATCCGGCTGAACCGTGCGGCTGAGGAGCTGGAGCCAGAGGCCATGGAAGACGCCAAGCGCGAAGATAAAAAGCTGGAGTGACAGGCGCCGGCGGGTTCAAGTCGCTATGAATTAAATAGCTGGTAGCGCAGATACTGCAAGGGCTGCGGCTCGATTTGCCTTGAGAAAAGGTCTCGGCTGACGATTCCGGGGCGGCCTGCCATCGCTGGCCCGCAGGATCGGGCCCTTGTCTGACCACTGTGTTCGACCCAGCAGCGCCACAATAGCGGCATGACGCTCACCGAACTCAAATACATCGTCGCGGTTGCCCGCGAGAAACACTTTGGCAAGGGCGCTGATGCCTGCCACGTGTCGCAGCCGACGCTGAGCGTGGCGATCAAGAAGCTGGAAGAAGAACTGCAGGTCAAGCTGTTCGAGCGCAACGCCAATGAGATCACCGTCACGCCGCTGGGCGAGGAAATCATTCGCCAGGCGCAGAGCGTGCTTGAACAGGCCGACAGCATCCGTGAAATAGCCAAGCGCGGCAAGGACCCGCTGGCCGGCGCGATTGCGCCGCTCTACGACGAGCCCTTCATGGCCGCCGTGCCCAGCGCGCATCCGCTGGCAGAGCGCGCTTCCATCACGGCGGAAGAGATCAAGAAGGAAACCATGCTGCTGCTGGGCAACGGCCACTGCTTTCGTGACCATGTGCTGGAGGTGTGCCCCGAGTTCGCACGCTTTTCCAGCAACTCCGACGGCATACGCAAGAGCTTCGAAGGCTCGTCGCTGGAGACCATCAAGCACATGGTGGCGGCCGGCATGGGCATCACGCTGGTGCCGCGGCTGGGCGTGCCCAAAGAGGCGTTCGCGCCGAATGGCGACGGCAAAAAACGCGGGCGCAGCAAGGCCGCTACCGAGCCGCCTTCGTTCATCAAGTACCTGCCCTTCACCGGACACATTCCGAGCCGGCGCGTGGTGCTCGCGTGGCGGCGCAGTTTCACGCGCTATGAAGCGATTGCCGCGCTGCGCAACGCCATCTATGCGTGCGAACTGCCCGGGGTGGCGCGCTTGTCTTGATGGGAACGGGAACGCAAGGGCAATGCATGCCACTTACCCGTTCGCCCTGAGCCTGTCGAAGCCAGTGCAAACCCTTCGACAAGCTCAGGGCGAGCGGTTCAAATGTCAAAGGGCCAGATCAATAGGCTTCGACAGGCTCAGCCCGAACGGATTGGTCGTGCGCACAGGACCAGCATTGGCCGTAAGGGACTAGTTGCTGGTCGGGCAAAATCGTCGACTTGAACCACAAGATCTCGCTCTACCTTCAGCTGATTCGCTGGAACCGCCCCGCTGGCTGGCTGCTGCTGCTGTGGCCCACGCTGTCGGCCCTGTGGGTGGCGTCGCACGGCTTTCCGGGCTGGCATCTGCTGCTGGTGTTCACGCTGGGCACGATCCTGATGCGCAGCGCCGGTTGCTGCATCAACGACGTGGCCGACCGCGACTTTGACCGGCATGTCAAACGCACGGCGCAGCGGCCGGTGACCAGTGGCCAGGTCTCTGTGAAGGAAGCCTTGACGGTCGGCGCGGTGCTGGCGCTGCTGGCGTTTGGCCTGGTGCTGACGACCAATGCCGTCACCGTCGCCTGGTCGTTCGCGGCGCTGGCCGTCACGCTGGCCTATCCGTATGCCAAGCGGTTTGTTTCGATGCCGCAGGCGGTGCTGGGCGTGGCCTTCAGCTTCGGCATTCCGATGGCTTTTGCCGCCGTGCAGTCGCGGGTGCCGCTGCTGGCCTGGGTGCTGCTGCTCGGCAACCTCTTTTGGGTGATTGCCTACGACACCGAGTACGCCATGGTGGACCGCGACGATGACCTGCGT
>NCGI01000463.1 GCA_002256925.1 Polaromonas sp. 28-63-22 | reverse complement strand
GAAGGCGGCTTCGGTGCGTTGCTGGCGCTGTTTGACAGCACCATCACCTACCACGCCCAGTACCAGCAGCGGCGCGACGTTCCGGCGCTGCTCGATTTGCTGGTGCTGGACCGCGACAACCCGCGTTCGCTGGCGTGGGTCGTGATGACCTTGCGCGGGCGCCTGGACAAGCTGGCCGGCAACGCGCCCCTACCTTTGCCCGACCTGGCCGCAGCCTGGCCGCAGCCTTGCATCTGGACGATGGCTGATTTGTGGCCCGGCCAGGGCGGTGACGCAAGCGGCGACCTTGCGAGCACCCGCGCCGCGCAGGCTTCCCGCCTGATGGATCTTCTGGAACAGTTTTCAGAATCTGCGCTCGTACTGTCGGACGCCATTGGCCGAAGGTATTTCAGCCACGCAGCCGACGCCAGCCAGAGCCTGGGAGCCTGAAGCCATGCTGCTGCGTGTTGTTCACGAAACCAGTTACCGCTACCGCCCGGCGGTTGATACCGCGCACCATGTGGTTCACCTGAAGCCGGCCAGCCTTGACGGCCAGACGCTGCAGCATTACGCGCTGAAGATTGAGCCGCCACCGGCGATGCTTCGCGAAGAACTCGATGTGTACGGCAACGCGCGCACATCGTTTTCGTTCAAGTCCGCGCATGAGCGGCTCACTGTGGTGGCCGAAAGCATGGTTCGCACCACCGCCGCGCCGCGCGAACGGGATGCCGAACTGGCACCGCAGCTGAACCTGCCGTGGGAACAGGTACGCGAGCGCTTTCGCTACCGCGCCGGCGCAGCCTATGACAGCGCGTCCGAATTCCTGTTTGCCTCGCCCTACGTTCCCCGCGACGACGCCTTTGCCGAATTTGCCCGGGCCGTTTTCACGCCAGGGCGGCCACTGCTGGAAGCCGCCGAGGCGCTGATGACGCACATCCATACCCACATGACCTTTGAGAGCGAGAGCACCGAGGTCAGCACGCCTGCGCTGGAAGCCCTGAAACAGGGCAAGGGCGTGTGCCAGGATTTCGCCCACATCATGGTCGCCTGCTGCCGCGCCCTGGGCCTGCCGGCACGCTATGTCAGCGGTTACCTGCTGACATCGCCACCTCCCGGCCGCGCAAGGCTGATCGGCAGCGATGCCTCGCACGCCTGGGCGTCGATGTACTTTCCTGGCGATGGCGTGCAGGGCGGCCGCTGGCTGGACTTCGATCCGACCAACAACCGGGCGCCCGGCGAAGACTATGTGCGGCTGGCAACCGGCCGTGATTTCCTGGATGTGTCACCGATGCGCGGCGTGATTCGCGGCGGCAGCCGGCACCAGCTGGA
>NCGI01000462.1 GCA_002256925.1 Polaromonas sp. 28-63-22 | reverse complement strand
TATCGAGTTGCAGGACCGGCAAGCGAATTCGCTATGGCCCAGAAGGCGCAGCGTAAAGGCTCGTCTGATTCCTTACAAGGTCGGGTTTGTTAGGAACTGTTACGCCTCCCTCCGTATGGCTGCTGACCCACAGCACCATCACCGCAAGCTGCTCACAATCGGACCATTGGGCGGGACGACCCCAAGGGACAACCCTGACTCAGACGCTACTCGTCGCTTACCACCCGCTATAAAAACAGGAGCTTCTCGCGCAATCAATTCAACGGCTTGATGGCTTTTTCATTGCGCAAAGTCAGAGGGCGCCGAGCCGATGGCGGGATTGAACTTGTTGCCATGAAAAGCGTGATTTGGCTATAGTGGTTCGGAACCCGACGCGTCGCCGGGTTACAACAACACAGGACACAAGCCATGGCCAAACTCTTCGCGATTTACCAGCAGCCCGCCAACCCTGCAGAATTTGACCGCTACTATTTCAAGACCCACGTGCCCCTGGCCAAGACGCTTCCGGGCTTGCGCAGCTACGAGGTCACACGCGGCGACGTGATGGGTATGGCGGGCAAACATGGCACCTACCTGGTCGCCATTCTGGAGTTTGATTCGATGGCTGCGATTGGCGCCGCGATGAGTTCTCCAGAGGGCCAGGCCACGGCGGCCGATCTGGCCAATTTTGCGTCAGCCGGCGTGGACGTGATGATGGGCGAAACGGAAAGGGTGTAGCCCCATCTGCCGGGCGTATGGTTTCTGGCGCCCGGCTTCAGCGCAGGCTGGTGATGTATTGCGCCAGGTTCTCGATGTCCGCGTCGCTCAGGGTCTGCGCCACGCTGGTCATGTTGCCGGCGTCGTTGGTGCGCTTGCGCGCCTTGAAATCGCGCAACTGTTTGACGACATAGTCGTACTGCTGGCCGGCCACGCGGGGAATCTCGTTCTGCCCGGCAAATGCACCCAGATGGCACATCGAGCAGAGAGTTTCATCGGCCTTGGCCTTGCCCAGTTTGATCTTCGCATCGTCGGTCTTGTAGGTCGACGGCTTGGCGGGCTGCGCGGCGAAGTAATTGGCGATGTCGATCATCTCCTGCCGGCTCAGCGACGTGGCCATCGGCGTCATGACAGGGTCTGTCCGACGGCCTTCCTTGTAGTCCTGGCAGGCCGCGCAGGCTTGCGCTTTGGCCTTGCCTGCAGCGATGTCCTGACCTGAAGCGGGCAGCAGCGCAAGCGAAAGAAACCCGGCAACAAGGGGTACGAACAACTGATGAAATTTCAAAATACGCTTTCCAGTGAAATCAAAAAAAACGCTCGACGAGTCGTGAAAAACGACCACCCCAACGCGTGGGGCAGTCGTTCTTGCGCTCCACCTACCTCATGACTTTGGCAACGCGAACACCACCATCGAATTGCCACGCTTGAAATCAAGCTGGGTATTGCCGCCGCAACCCATCGCAATGTATTGCCGCGACTTCACGGTGTAGGTCACCGGCATGGCGTTGGCGCCAGCGCCGCAGTTGTACTCCCAGAGCAGCTTGCCGGTTTTGGCGTGCAGCGCGCGAAACAGCCCGTTGCCTTCGCCATAAAACACGAGGTCGCCCGCCGTGGCAAGCGCGCCGCCAATGAGGGGTTGTTCGGTATCAAACTTCCAGGCCAGCTTGCCCGTGTCAACGTTGACGGCAGCCAGACGGCCCCACTGCTTTTCACCCTCGATGACCTTGAAAGCACCACCCAGCCAGAGCTTGCCGCCCGGGTACTTGGCCGCTTCGACGTGGTAGGTCATCGGCTGATGCAGGTTCAGCGCGTAGGCCAGGCGCAGGTTGGGATTGATGGCCATGGGCGACCACTCCACGCCGCCATTGGCGCCCGGCAGCATGCGCGCACCAGTCGCAGTCGGCAGGACCCACATGTTTTCCTGCGGAATCATGGCTTCCGAGAAGCGGATCAGCTTGCCGTCGGCGCGGTCATGGATGTAGATATGACCGGTTTTCCCGGCATGCATCACGGCCGGAATCATCTTGCCGGACTTGTCTTTCGCGTCCAGCAAAATCGGCGGGCTGACGGCATCGAGATCCCACACGTCGTGCGCAATGTACTGCGAGTGCCACTTGTAGGCACCCGTGTCCAGGTTCACCGCAACCATCGAATTGGTGTAGAGGTTGTCGCCCGGACGCTCAGCGCCATACAGATCGGGGGACGGGTTGCCCACCACGAAAAAGATGGTTCGTGTTTTCAGA
>NCGI01000461.1 GCA_002256925.1 Polaromonas sp. 28-63-22 | reverse complement strand
GACGATGGCGCCATCGAGGTGCTGACGCCCTACACGGACTTTGAGACCGTCAAGAACGCGCTGGAAGCGGCCGGGTTGAAGCCCGAAATGGCCGAGGTGACCATGCGTGCCGACAACACCATCGACATGGCGGGCGACGAGGCTCACAAAATGCAGAAACTGCTGGATGTGCTGGAAGACCTTGACGATACGCAGAACGTGTTTCACAACGCTGCGATCGCCGAATAACGTGATTCGAACTACAGAAATGAGCGCTTCCGCATGAAAGTATTGGTTGTTGGCGGGGGTGGCCGTGAGCATGCCCTGGCCTGGAAACTGGCCCAATCGCCCAAGGTGCAGGCGGTGTACGTCGCCCCCGGCAATGGCGGCACCGCGCTCGATGGCCGGCTGGAAAACATCAACATCACGGACGTGCAGAAGCTGCGTGAATGGGCTGCGCTTGAAAAGATAGCGCTGACGGTCGTCGGCCCGGAGCAGCCGCTGGCGGCCGGCATCGTCGATGAGTTCCGCGCGCACGGCCTGCGGGTGTTCGGCCCGACCAAAGCGGCCGCGCAACTTGAAAGCTCGAAGGCGTTTTCCAAGGCTTTCATGAAGCGCCACGGGATTCCCACCGCAGCCTATGAAACCTTCACCGACGCGGTGGCGGCGCACGCCTATGTCGATGAACAGGGCGCACCGATTGTGGTGAAGGCCGATGGTCTGGCCGCCGGCAAGGGCGTGGTGGTGGCCATGACGCTGCACGAGGCGCACGAGGCCATCGAATTCATGCTGGCGCCCAACCCGGATTTCAACCCCCTCGGCGTGACCCACAACGCGGGCGGCGCGCGCGTGGTCATTGAAGAATTTCTGCAGGGCGAGGAAGCCAGTTTCATCGTGATGTGCGATGGCAAGAACGTCGCCGCCATGGCCACCAGCCAGGACCACAAACGCCTGCTCGATGGCGACCAGGGGCCGAACACCGGCGGTATGGGCGCTTATTCGCCCGCGCCGGTGGTCACGCCCGAAGTGCATGCCCGGGCCATGCGGGAAATCATTTTGCCGACCATCAAGGGTATGGAAAAAGACGGCATCACCTACACCGGCTTTCTCTATGCCGGGCTGATGATCGACGCACACGGCAAGCCAAAAACGCTGGAATTCAATTGCCGCATGGGCGACCCTGAAACCCAGCCCATCATGATGCGGCTGAAAACGGACCTGTTCGATGTGATGATGGCCGCCACGTCGGGTGCGCTTGACCAGGTCGAACTCGATTGGGACCGCCGCCCCGCGCTGGGCGTGGTCATGGCCGCGCACGGCTATCCGCTGAGTCCGCGCAAGGG
>NCGI01000460.1 GCA_002256925.1 Polaromonas sp. 28-63-22 | reverse complement strand
CACTCGATGAATGTCTGCATGCAGGACGGCCACACCATCGAGCCCCAGAAATACATCGACGCGCAGGTTGCCACCTTGCTGCATGGCTTCAGCCTGCCGCCGGCGGCCAGCGCGCCACCGAAAGCTGTTGAATGAAACGATCCGTGCAATGGGCGGTCGCCCTCGTGGTGGTGCTGGTGCTGGCCGGCGGCGTGTTGCGGGCCGTGTCGGCGCGCAAGGACCAGCAAAAGGCGCTCGCTGAGGCCAGCGTCGCCAAAGAGCAGAGCCTGGTCGAGCTTGCCGCCACCGACGTGGTGCGCGCCCGGACCCGCGAGGTCTTGCAGGGCGTGCCGATTTCGGGTGCGCTCAGGGCCGTCAACTCCGCCGTCATCAAGGCGCGCGTCGCCGGTGAATTGCGTGAACTGACCGTGCGCGAAGGCGACTTCGTGAAGGCCGGCCAGGTGATTGCCCGCATTGATGCCAGCGAATACGAGTCGCGCGTGCGGCAGGCGAGCGAACAGGCGGCCTCGGCCAGGGCGCAGGTCGAGGTGGCGCAGCGCCAGTACGACAACAACAAGGCGCTGGTGGCACAGGGCTTCATCTCGAAAACCGCGCTCGACACCTCGCAGGCCAACCTGAATGCCGCGCAGTCCACCTACCAGGCCGCGCTGGCGGGGGCCGAGGTCGCGCGCAAGTCCGTGGCCGACACCGTCTTGAAAAGCCCGATCTCGGGCCAGGTGTCGCAGCGGCTGGCGCAGCCGGGCGAACGCGTGGGCGTGGACGCACGGCTGGTCGAGATTGTCGATCTGCGCGAGCTGGAACTTGAAGCCACGCTCAGCGCGGCCGAATCGGTCAACGTCCGGGTCGGGCAAGTCGCCGAACTGACGATTGAAGGTGTCGGCCAGCCTGTGACGGCCAAGGTCGTGCGCATCAACCCGAGCGCACAGGCAGGCAGCCGCAGCGTGCTGGCGTATCTGAGCCTGGCCAGGCCAGAAGGTGCGCAGGCCGGTGGCAGCACGCCCGCGCTGCGCCAGGGTCTTTTTGTGCGCGGCAGCCTGGGCACGGCGCGGGCTTCGCTGCTGGCCTTGCCGGTAACTGCGGTGCGCACCGACCGGCCTGCGCCTTACGTGCAGGCCATTGAGGAAGGCAAAGTCGTGCACAAGGCCGTCACGCTCGGCGAGCGCGGCAGCGCGGCTGGCGAGCAGGTCGTGGCCATCGGCGGTCTGGCCGACAACGCGCTGGTGATACGCGGCCATATCGGCGCCCTGCGCGAGGGCACGGCCGTGCGCTTCACGTCCATGGATGGCGCCCCGGCCGCAGCGGCCAAAACCGCTCCCTGAGGC
>NCGI01000459.1 GCA_002256925.1 Polaromonas sp. 28-63-22 | reverse complement strand
CACGAGGTTGAAGGCCGCCACCGCCACGATCAGCGTCAGGATGATGAACATCATGCGTTTTTCGAGCTGCACGGCTGAAAACCAGGTCTTGTTCTGGCGTGTCCAGTCTCGAATGAGCAAGTCACCGCTAAGCGTTCGGGAAAGCTCGGCCGCCACCTCCCGCGCCTTCTGCAGATCCTTCAGCTTGACGCGAATGCCGGTCGGCCCTTCCAGGCGGAAGATCTTCGCAGCATCGTCCTGGTGCAGCATGACCAGCGCCGAGTCGTATTCAAAATGACCTGAATCAAAGGTACCCACCACCGTCAGCTGCTTCAGGCGCGGCACCACGCCGGCCGGGGTGACCTGGCCACTGGGCGCAATCAGCGTCACCACATCGCCTTCGCGCACGCCCATCGAGCGCGCCAGCTCGCCGCCCAGCACCACGCCGAAGCCGCCGCTCACCAGCTTGGGCAAGGCGGTGTCTTTCAGTGAAAGCTCCAGGTCGCTCACCTGGCCTTCGAGCTCCGGGTCGATGCCGCGCACGATGACACCCTTCATGTCTTCACCGCGCGCCAGCAGCGCCTGCGCGGCGATGAAGGTGGCGGCGCCCACCACGTTGGGATTGGCCCGGATCTCGCGCAGGGTTTTTTGCGGGTCAGGCAGCGCGGCCCCATTGGGCGCGAACACCTCGATGTGGGAGATGACGCCCAGCATGCGGTCGCGCACTTCTTTCTGGAAGCCGTTCATGACGCTCAGCGCATCCCGGCGCCGGCCGACGGGCTTGCAGGACAATGCAGCCATGCCCGCGCTACCGACACCTCCGACGATACGGCCCGACCCGCCGCAAGCGTCGCCCGCCCCGACCCAGCACCTGATCATCGCCTTCGCGGTCTGCAATTCTGCAGATTGCCTAACCGCCATGAAGGCCTTGCCACCCGGAAGCACACGCAACACCCAGATGCTGCTGCGCGGCATGACGCGGGTGCGCTCTGATATGCAGGAGGCCAGCAGCCTGTCGCCGCCGCACGAACGGGCGCTGGCGCTGGCGCACGGGCTTACTCCCGCGCAAGCCGCCGACGGCATGATGGCGTGGGCTGCCCTGGAAGCGTGGGCACGCCTCGGCGCTGACGGCGGCAAGGCATGGGCCTGGATCACGCCCTGCCACTGGTCGATGGGCCGGGAACACGCCACGCTGACCGACCCCGCTGCGCTGGCCCTAGATGAGAACGCATCGCGCACCCTGATGGCCGCCATGCAGCCTTACTTTGCCACCGACGGCATCACGCTGCACTATGCGGCGCCCGACCGCTGGCTGGCCGAAGGCGAGATGTTTCGCGCCCTGCCCACCGCCTCGCTGGACCGCGTGCTGGGTCGCAATGTGGACCCCTGGCTGCCGGACGCCCGCAGCGCGCGCACCGTTCGGCGATTGCAAAACGAAATGCAGATGCTGCTCTACACCCATCCGGTGAACGACGAGCGGGCAGCCAGGCGGCAGTTGCCGGTCAATTCATTCTGGCTGAGTGGCACCGGGGCGCTGCCGGCGCCTGCCGCGCCGGCCCCGCAAGCTCAGGCGCGTGTGACGCGGGCGCTGGCGCAGGCCGTTTTCAATGACGACTGGGCCGCCTATGCGCAGGCCTGGGCTGCGCTGGACGCCGGTGACGTGGCACGACTGCTGACGCGCCAGAATGCCGGCGAGACCGTGCAGCTGACGGTCTGCGGTGAACGCGGTTTCGAGACTTGGGCAAGCAGCCGCCAGAGCCTGCTGGCCAAAACTGCGGATTTGCTCGTTTCTTCAGGCGTTTTTGGCCTCAAGACCATATGGAACGGGCGCGAGCAGCTATAACAATGATAGCGACCAACGTCCTGAGAAGGCATAGCCCATGAAGATCCACGTTCGTGACGTGCCACCGCGCAGTGTCTGGGCGCTGCAGCAAGGCGGCGTTCACCCGCTGCTGGCGCAGCTCTATGCCGCGCGCGGCGTTCATTCGCTTGACGAGCTGGACGAAGCACTCGGCAGGCTGCTGCCGCCCTCGTCGCTGCACGGCGCGCAGCAGGCGGCCGGCCTGCTGGCCGATACGATG
>NCGI01000458.1 GCA_002256925.1 Polaromonas sp. 28-63-22 | reverse complement strand
TCAAAGCCGGTCAGGTAATAAAAGTAGCTGTCGTGGCGGTACGGAAAGTCGCTGTCGCGGTTGCGCGGCGATTCGGGCGCCGTGGGCAGCAGTGCGATACCGCCGCCTGCGGCCTTGAGTGCTTTGGCAATCGCCGCGCGGCGTTTGGCGTAAACGGTGGTGGTGCTCATGTCAGGCTGATGGTTAGAGGGAGGTTTCGTTCAGTTCGCTCAGGCGCGCCGGTGTGCCGACATCGGTCCAGGCACCCCGGTACAGCTCGGCGCTGACCTGGCCATTGTCCATCGCACGGCGCAGCAGCGGCGCCAGTGGGGCTTTGGCGCCCTGCGGGTTGCCGAAGGGCAGGGTGTCGAACAAGGTGCGGCGGTAAAGCGCGATGGTGCTGAAGGTCAGTCGCGGCGCGTTGGCGTCGGCCGCCAGGTTCAGCGCCAGGCCCCCGGCGCTCAGGCCGAAATCGCCGGCCGGGTTGTGGGGCGGGTTGGGCACCAGCCACAGATGCGCGAGCTTGCCGCTGGCGCTGAAGCGGTCCACCGCCGCTTGCGAAAACGCGAAGCCGGGCACAAACACATCGCCGGCCAGCACCCAGAAAACATCGCCGAGCAGCGGCAGTGCGCGCGCAATGCCGCCGGCGGTTTCCAGCGCGCCACCAAAATCAGCGCCTTCGTGCGAGTATGAAATTGATAGCGACTCACGCAGGTGTGCATTAGGCTGCGGGTCTGAATGCCTTGAAAAGTGCGCCTCGATCTGCGCGCCCAGCCAGGCCGTGTTGATGACCAGGCTGGTAAACCCGCCGCGTGCGAGGGCCTCCACATGCCAGTCGATCAACGGCTTGCCGCGCACGCTGAGCAAAGGTTTGGGTGTGGTGTCGGTCAGTGGCCGCATGCGCTCGCCACGCCCGGCCGCCAGAATCATGGCTTGAATGGTCATTGTGGCTGCGATTATGCGGGTTTCCGGATCAAAACGGCCTGTAGCCCAAACAGTACGTGCGCGAGCAGCTATGAAATCCATAGCTAATTAGTTGTACGCAACGACGCACCCAGCCTGCACCGCCGCCAACGCGGTGCGTCCGCGCCGCGCCCGGGGCTTCGCCGCAGACGCATCCCGTAAAATCGGGGGCTCTTCTTGCGGCAGCGACGGCCCTCCCCGACACGGGGCACGGCCGCCCAGCCCACAGGCGCCGCCACACTTGAAACACTTCCCTCATGGCCAACTCAATCCGGGCGCTGGCCATGGACGCTGTGCAACAGGCCAACTCCGGCCACCCCGGCGCGCCCATGGGCATGGCCGACATGGCGGTTGCGCTGTGGGGCAGCCACCTCAAGCACAGCCCGCACAACCCGAACTGGTTTGACCGCGACCGCTTTGTGCTGAGCAACGGCCACGGCTCGATGATTCTGTATGCGCTGCTGCACCTCACCGGCTACAAGCTGCCGATGGGCGAACTCAAAAACTTCCGCCAGCTGCACAGCAAGACGCCCGGCCACCCCGAGTTCGGCTACACCCCCGGGGTGGAGACCACCACCGGCCCGCTCGGCCAGGGCCTGACAAACGCCGTCGGCATGGCGCTGGCTGAAAAGCTGCTGGCCAAAGAGTTCAACCGCGAAGGCCACACCGTGGTGGACCACCACACCTATGTCTTCATGGGCGACGGCTGCCTGATGGAGCCAAAAAATCCACCGACAACAAGCCCACGCTGATCATCTGCAAGACCCACATCGGCAAGGGCTCACCGAACCGCGCCAACACCGCCAAGGCCCACGGCGAGCCGCTGGGTGCTGAAGAAATCCGGCTCACGCGCGAAGCGCTCGACTGGCCGCATGCGCCGTTTCATATTCCCAAGGAAAGCTACGACGCCTGGGACGCCAAGGCCAAAGGCCTGGCCGCCGAATCGGCCTGGGACGCCACCTTCGCCGCGTACAAGGCCGCGCATCCCGCGCTGGCTGCCGAACTGACGCGCCGCATGCAGGGCGAGCTGCCGAAAAGCTTTTCGCAACTGGCCGTGGACACCGTCATCGGCGCACACACCCAGGCCGAAACCGTGGCCTCGCGCAAGGCCTCGCAACTCGCGCTTGAAGCCTTCACCGCCGGCCTGCCCGAAATGCTCGGCGGCTCGGCCGACCTGACCGGCTCCAACCTGACCAACACCAGGTCAACGCCCAGCCTGCGCTTTGACTTGAACGGCGAGGTCGTTTTGACCCCCAACGCGGAAGGCGTGAGCGCCGGCGGGCGTCACATCAACTACGGCGTGCGTGAATTCGGCATGGCCGCCATCATGAACGGCGTGGCGCTGCATGGCGGTTTCATTCCCTACGGCGGCACGTTCCTGACCTTCAGCGACTACAGCCGCAACGCGATCCGCATGGCCGCGCTGATGAAAATCCGCGTCATTCACGTCTTCACGCACGACTCGATCGGCCTCGGCGAAGACGGCCCGACGCACCAGTCCATCGAGCACGCTGCCAGCCTGCGCCTGATTCCGAACCTGGATGTCTGGCGCCCCGCTGACACGGCTGAAACGGCGGTGGCCTGGGCGGTCGCCCTGCAAAACAAGGCCAAGCCGACGGCGCTGCTGCTCAGCCGCCACAACCTGCCGTACGCGCCGAAAACCGACCTCGGCGAAATCAGCAA
>NCGI01000074.1 GCA_002256925.1 Polaromonas sp. 28-63-22 | reverse complement strand
GCCGAGATGAACGAGTCGGTGGACAGCGATGCCTTGGTGATACCGAGCAGCAGGTTGCTGAAGGTGGCCGGCGTCTTGTTGTCCGAACGCAGCGAATCGTTCATGTCCAGCATGACCGAGCGCTCGACCTGTTCACCAGCGATGTAGCTGGACTCGCCGACGTTTTCGACGACGACGCGGCGCAGCATCTGGCGAACAATCACTTCGATGTGCTTGTCGTTGATCTTCACGCCCTGCAGGCGGTACACGTCCTGCACTTCATCGACGATGTAGCGCGCCAGCTCTTCCATGCCCAGCAAACGCAGGATGTCCTGCGGGTCGGCCGGGCCGTCCACAATCGACTCGCCCTTGTTCACGACCTGGCCTTCGTGCACGAGAATGTTTTTCTCTTTCGGCACGAGGTCTTCCCAGACCTTGCCTTCCGGGTCGGTGATCTGCAGGCGAATCTTGCCCTTGGTCTCTTTACCGAACGACACGGTACCGGTCATCTCGGCCAGCGTACCCTTGTCTTTCGGCGTACGGGCCTCGAACAACTCGGCCACACGCGGCAGACCGCCGGTGATGTCGCGGGTCTTCTGGCCTTCGATCGGGATACGGGCCAGCACTTCGCCGGGGCCGACGTCCTGACCGTCACGCACCTGCACCAGCGCGCCGATCTGGAAGCCAATTGTCACCGAGTGATCGGTGCCGGGGATCTTGACTTCGCTGCCTGACGCATCGATCAGCTTGACCTGGGGACGAATCACCTTGGTCACGCCACGACGCTTCGGATCGATCACCACCAGGGTGGACAGACCGGTCACATCATCGACCTGACGGGCGACGGTCACGCCCTCTTCCACATTCTCGAACAATACCTTGCCGGCAAATTCGGTGATGATCGGACGCGTCAGCGGATCCCAGTTGGCCAGAATCGCACCAGCCTTGATGGTCTGGTCGGCCTTGACCGCCAGCGTGGCACCGTACGGCACCTTGTGGCGCTCGCGCTCGCGGCCATGCTCGTCATGAATGACGATTTCGCCGGAGCGTGCAATGACGACCAGATCGCCCTTGCTGTTGGTGACATAACGCATCGGTGCGTTGAAGCCGATCACGCCGTTGGACTTGGCCTCGATGCTCGACGCGATGGCCGCGCGCGATGCCGCACCACCGATGTGGAAGGTCCGCATCGTCAACTGCGTACCGGGCTCGCCGATCGACTGGGCGGCGATGATACCGACCGCTTCGCCGATGTTGATCAGGCCACCACGACCGAGGTCACGGCCATAGCACTTGGCGCAAAGGCCAAAGCGGGTTTCGCAGTTCAGTGCCGTGCGCACCTTCACTTCGTCCACGCCGGCGACTTCGAGCTCGTCGATCAGGTCTTCGTCCAGCATGGCGCCGGCTTTGGCCAGCACCGCCCGGTTCTCGGGATGCAGCACATCGTCAACCGCCGTACGGCCGAGGATACGGTCGCGCAGCGATTCGATGACTTCACCGCCTTCGACGATGGCGCGCATGACCGAGCCATTTTGCGTGCCGCAGTCGTCTTCGGTGACGACCAGATCCTGCACCACGTCGCACAAACGACGCGTCAGGTAGCCCGAGTTCGCGGTTTTCAGCGCCGTGTCGGCCAGACCTTTACGTGCGCCGTGGGTGGAGATGAAGTACTCCAGCACATTGAGGCCTTCGCGGAAGTTGGCGGTGATCGGCGTTTCGATGATCGAGCCGTCAGGCTTGGCCATCAAGCCGCGCATGCCGGCCACCTGGCGAATCTGTGCGGCGGAACCGCGCGCGCCGGAGTCGGCCATCATGTAGATGGAGTTGAACGACTCCTGCTCGACTTCCTTGCCGTTGCGGTCAATGACCTTCTCTTTCGAGAGCTGGGCCATCATCACCTTGGACACTTCATCACCCGACTTGCCCCAGATGTCCACGACCTTGTTGTAGCGCTCGCCGGACGTCACCAGACCCGAGACATACTGCTGCTCGATCTCTTTGACTTCCTTCTGGGCGCGCGCAATGATGGCGTGCTTTTCCTTCGGCACCAGCATGTCGTCGATACAGATCGAAATGCCGGCCTTGGTCGCCAGGCGGAAGCCCGACTGCAGCAGCTTGTCGGCGAACACCACGGTTTCTTTCAGGCCACACTTGCGGAAAGACACGTTGATGAGCTTGGAGATTTCCTTTTTCTTCAAGGCCTTGTTGATGTTGGAAAAAGGCAGGCCCTTGGGCAGGATTTCCGACAGCAGCGCCCGGCCGCCGGTGGTTTCCCACAGCTTGGTCGAAGGCACGAACTCACCGGTTTCCTTGTTCTTCGTGTACTCGGTCAGGCGCACGCTGATGCGGGCGTTCAGATCAAGCTCACCCGCGTCAAAGGCGCGACGAACTTCACCGGTATCCGAGAAAACCAGGCCTTCGCCTTTGCCGTTGGTACGGTCGCGGGTGGTGTAGTACAAGCCCAGCACCACGTCCTGCGACGGCACAATCGACGGCTCGCCGTTGGCTGGGAACAGGATGTTGTTCGAAGCCAGCATCAAGGTGCGCGCTTCCATCTGCGCCTCCACCGACAGCGGTACGTGCACGGCCATCTGGTCACCGTCGAAGTCGGCGTTGAAGGCCGAGCAGACGAGCGGGTGCAGCTGAATCGCCTTGCCTTCGATCAGGATCGGCTCAAAGGCCTGGATACCCAGACGGTGCAGCGTAGGCGCACGGTTCAGCATCACCGGGTGCTCTTTGATGACCTCTTCCAGAATGTCCCATACGACTGGCGTGCCGGATTCGACTTCTTTCTTGGCGGCCTTGATGGTGGTGGCGATGCCCATGGCTTCCAGGCGCGAGAAGATGAACGGCTTGAAGAGTTCCAGCGCCATCAGCTTCGGCAAACCGCACTGGTGCAGCTTGAGCGTCGGGCCTACGGTAATGACCGAACGGCCGGAGTAATCGACGCGCTTGCCCAGCAAGTTCTGCCGGAAACGGCCCGACTTGCCTTTGATCATGTCGGCGAGCGATTTCAATGCGCGCTTGTTCGCGCCCGTCATGGCCTTGCCGCGACGTCCGTTGTCGAGCAGCGAATCCACAGCCTCTTGCAGCATGCGCTTTTCATTGCGCGCAATGATCTCGGGCGCTTTCAGTTCCAGCAAACGGCGCAGACGGCTGTTGCGGTTGATGACGCGGCGATACAGGTCGTTCAGGTCAGACGTTGCGAAGCGACCGCCGTCGAGCGGCACCAGCGGACGCAGATCCGGCGGCAGCACGGGCAGCACATCGAGCACCATCCAGTGCGGCTTGATGCCCGACTTCTTGAACGCTTCCATCAATTTCAAACGCTTGGCGTTTTTCTTGATCTTGATTTCGGAACCTGTCAGGTCGTTGCGAAGCTTGTCGATTTCTACGTCGAGATCGAGCCCTTCAAGGAGATCCTTGATGCCTTCAGCACCCATCTTGGCGACGTATTCGTCGCCGTATTCCTTGCGCTTGGCGTCGTAGTCGTCTTCCGACATGATGCTGAATTTCTTCAACGGGGTCATGCCGGGGTCGGTGACCACGTAGGCTTCAAAGTACAGCACGCGTTCGATATCGCGCAGCGTCATGTCGAGGACGAGGCCCAGACGCGACGGCAGCGATTTCAGGAACCAGATGTGCGCGCACGGTGCGGCCAGGTCGATGTGACCCATGCGTTCGCGGCGAACCTTGGTCTGCGTGACTTCAACGCCGCACTTCTCGCAGATGACACCGCGGTGCTTGAGGCGCTTGTACTTGCCGCACAGGCATTCGTAGTCTTTGATGGGCCCGAAGATCTTGGCGCAGAACAGGCCGTCGCGCTCCGGCTTGAAAGTGCGGTAGTTGATCGTTTCGGGCTTCTTGACTTCGCCGAAAGACCACGAACGGATCTTCTCGGGCGAGGCCATACCGATTTTGATGGCATCGAAATGCTCATCCGGCGTGAACTGCTTGAACAGGTCGAGTAATGATTTCATGACTTAAATCCTTCTTAATCAGTTGGGGACAGAGCAGATTGCTTTGCAACCGTGGACTGTCCCGCAAGGCAACACGACATTAGCTGCGTTCCAGTTCGATATCGATACCGAGCGAACGAATTTCCTTGACCAGCACGTTGAACGATTCGGGCATGCCCGCCGTGATCGAATGCTCGCCCTTGACGATGCTTTCGTACACCTTGGTACGTCCCTGCACGTCGTCCGACTTGACGGTGAGCATCTCCTGCAGCGTGTAGGCGGCGCCGTACGCTTCCAGCGCCCAGACCTCCATCTCGCCGAAACGCTGTCCACCGAATTGCGCCTTGCCGCCCAGAGGCTGCTGCGTGACCAGCGAGTACGGACCGGTCGAACGCGCGTGCATCTTGTCGTCCACCAGGTGGTGAAGCTTCAGGACGTGCATGTAGCCGACGGTGGTTGTACGCTCGAACTGGTCACCCGTACGGCCGTCGTACAACTGGGCCTGCGTACGCGTGGCGGTCAGGCCTTTGGCCTTGGCAATGTCATCCGGGTAAGCCAGCTGCAGCATGGCCATGATCTCGGCCTCGGAAGCACCGTCGAACACAGGGGTAGCAAACGGAACGCCGGTGGACAGATTTCCGGCCATCTCGATGACATCGGTGTCCGAAAGCTTGGTCAGGTCTTCAGCGCGGCCTGACTTGTTGTACAGCGTGTCCATGAATTTGCGCACCTCGGCCACTTTGGCTTCGGCTTGCAGCATGTCGCCGATACGCTGGCCCAGTCCTTTGGCGGCCCAACCGAGGTGAACTTCGAGCACCTGACCGACGTTCATGCGCGAAGGCACGCCCAGCGGGTTGAGCACGATGTCGCACGGCGTACCGTCGGCCATGTAAGGCATGTCTTCGACCGGAACGATCTTGGACACGACACCCTTGTTGCCGTGACGGCCGGCCATCTTGTCACCCGGCTGCAAACGGCGTTTGACAGCGAGGTAAACCTTGACCATCTTCAGCACGCCTGCTGGCAACTCGTCACCCTGCGTCAGCTTCTTGCGCTTTTCTTCGAACGACAGATCAAAGCTGTGACGCGTTTGCTCCATCGAGTTCTTGATGCTTTCGAGCTGCGACGCGATTTCGTCATCGGCGGGGCGAATGTCAAACCAGTGGTACTTCTCGACATCGGCGAGATAGGCCTTGTCGATCTTGGTGCCCTTGGCGAGCTTCTTCGGTCCGCCATTGGCGACCTTGCCGTTGAGGAGCTTTTCGATACGGTCAAAAGCATCGGCTTCCACAATCCGCAGCTGGTCGTTCAGATCAAGACGGAAGCGTTTGAGTTCGTCATCAATGATCTGCTGGGCCCGCTTGTCGCGCACGATGCCTTCACGGGTGAAGACCTGCACGTCGATGACAGTGCCCTGCGAGCCCTGGCTGACGCGTAGCGAGGTGTCTTTCACATCGCTGGCTTTCTCGCCAAAGATGGCGCGCAGCAGCTTTTCTTCCGGCGTCAGCGTGGTCTCGCCTTTCGGCGTGACTTTGCCCACCAGCGTGTCACCCGGCTGAACTTCAGCGCCGACATAAATAATGCCGGATTCGTCAAGGCGGTTAAGCTGCTGTTCAGACAGGTTCGGAATGTCGCGCGTGATTTCTTCGGAACCCAGCTTGGTATCTCGCGCCATCACGACGAGTTCCTCGATATGAATCGAGGTGTAGCGGTCTTCGGCAACGATGCGTTCGCTGATCAGGATCGAGTCTTCGAAGTTGTAGCCGTTCCACGGCATGAACGCCACCAGCATGTTCTGGCCGAGGGCCAGCTCACCGATGTCGGTCGATGCGCCGTCGGCAATCACGTCACCCTTGGCCAGCTTGTCGCCCATCTTGACGATGGGGCGCTGATGGATGTTGGTGTTCTGGTTGGAACGCTGGTACTTGATCAGGTTGTAGATGTCCACACCGACTTCACCGGCGAGGGCTTCCGCATCGTTCACGCGGACTACGATACGGGTCGCGTCCACGTAATCGACCACACCACCGCGGGTCGCGGTAACGACCGTGCCGGAGTCGACCGCAGAAACGCGCTCGATCCCGGTACCGACGAAGGCTTTCTCCGGACGCAGCACAGGCACTGCCTGGCGCTGCATGTTGGCGCCCATCAGCGCGCGGTTGGCGTCGTCATGCTCAAGGAAAGGAACCAGCGATGCGGCCACCGAAACGATCTGCGCGGGCGACACGTCCATGTACTGGATGCGTTCTGCACCCACCAGAATGGATTCACCGTTTTCACGTGCCGATACCAGATCGCCCGTCAGCGTGCCTGCCTCGTCCAGCAAAGCGTTGGCCTGGGCGATGACGTACTTGCCTTCTTCGATGGCCGACAGGTAGTCGATCTGCATCGTGACCTTGCTGTCCACCACGCGGCGATACGGGGTTTCGATGAAGCCGTATTCGTTGAGGCGGGCGTAAAGGGCCAGCGAATTGATCAGGCCAATGTTCGGGCCCTCAGGCGTTTCAATCGGGCACACACGACCGTAGTGGGTCACGTGCACGTCACGCACTTCAAAACCGGCACGCTCGCGCGTCAAGCCGCCAGGGCCAAGGGCCGAAACACGACGCTTGTGCGTGATCTCGGACAGCGGATTGGTCTGGTCCATGAACTGCGACAGCTGTGACGCGCCGAAAAACTCCTTCAGCGCAGCCGAAATCGGCTTGCTGTTGATCAGGTCGTGCGGCATCAGCGGCTCTTGCTCGGCCTGACCCAGACGCTCCTTGACGGCTTTTTCGATCCGCGCCAGACCGGTGCGGTACTGGTTTTCGGCCAGTTCACCGACACAGCGCACACGGCGATTGCCAAGGTGATCGATGTCATCGACTTCGCCATTGCCGTTACGCAGATCCACCAGAATCTTGACAACGGCGAGGATGTCCTCGTTGGTCATGACCATCGGACCGGTAGAAGCATCACGCCCGACACGGGCGTTGAACTTCATGCGGCCGACGCGCGACAGATCGTAGGTGTCCGGGTTGTAGAACAGACGCTGGAACAACGCTTGCACGGCGTCTTCGGTGGGCGGCTCGCCGGGACGCATCATGCGGTAGATCGCGACGCGGGCGGCAAACTCGTCGGCCGTTTCATCGGCACGCAGGGTCTGCGAAATATACGCGCCCTGGTCGAGTTCGTTGGTGTAGAGCACCTGCAGGTCCTGCACACCGGCAACGCGCAGCTTTTTCAGCAGCACATCGGTCAACTCGTCGTTGGCCTTGGCAATGATCTCGCCCGTCTCGGCGTCCACAATGTTCTTGGCGACCACGCGGCCTACCAGGAAATCTTCTGGGACGCTGACGGTCGTGGTGCCGCTTTGCTCGAGTTCACGGGTGTGCCGCACGGTGATGCGCTTGTCTTTGGCGACGACAACCTTGCCGGCCTTGTCGGTGATGTCAAAGCGGGCAACCTCACCGCGCATGCGCTCGGCAACGAATTCCATTTGTGCGCCACTGTCCATCAGGCGGAAGTTGTCGAACACAAAGAAGTTCGCCAGGATGGACTCGTGATTGAGGCCAATCGCCTTGAGCAAAATGGTGACCGGCATCTTGCGGCGACGGTCCACGCGGAAATACAGAATGTCTTTCGGGTCAAACTCGAAGTCAAGCCAGGAGCCGCGGTACGGAATGATCCGGGCCGAGAACAAAAGCTTGCCCGAACTGTGCGTCTTGCCTTTGTCGTGTTCAAAAAACACGCCGGGTGAACGGTGCAGCTGCGACACGATCACACGCTCGGTGCCGTTGATGACAAAAGAGCCTTTGTCGGTCATGAGCGGCACTTCGCCCATATAGACTTCCTGCTCTTTGACTTCCTTGACGACTTTGGATTGCGAGGTTGACGACTCGCGGTCATAAATAATGAGCTGCACCTTGGCGCGCACGGCGGACGCAAACGTCAGCCCGCGGGTCTGGCATTCGCGCACGTCGAAGGCCGGCTTGGCCAGGTTGTATTCGAGGAACTTCATCTCGACAAAACCATTGTGCGAGACGATGGGGAAGGCATTTTCAAACGCCGCCTGCAAACCTTCGACGGTGCGCTTTTGCGGTGCACGATCAGCCTGCAGAAACGCGGTGTAGGCATCCTTCTGCATTTGGAGCAGATAGGGAACTGTGAGAACGCTTTCGCGGTTTCCGAAGCTTTTGCGGATGCGTTTGCGTTCGGTAAAGCTGTAACTTGAAGTTAGGGCCATGAGTTCTCCGTGATGATGGGCTCTGGCGACTCTCGTACCCGAATACACAAACGTATTCAGGCAGCTTGGTGGTTGGCCACTACCAACCATGGCGGACGGTGACGCATTGCACGTCACCCGAACCAAGGCGTTTTCTGCAGTCGGGATTCAGAAAACACTGGAAAAAAGATTGCTTTCAATCATCTTTCCAGTACTTCTCCAAAACTCTGGCCAGGCCTCAGCCTGGGCGTTCGTGGAGTCAAAAGACGGCAAAGCCGGATTTTGAACTTCGAAGAACACGGAGAAAAGATTGCCTCAATCCTTTTTCCGGTGCGCTCCAAGAAGCGCGAAAGGCTGGAAGCCCTTTGGAGGGGTTCCAGCCTTGGCGAACAACAAGAATTACTTGAGTTCGACTTTCGCGCCAGCTTCTTCGAGCTTCTTCTTGGCGGCTTCTGCGTCGGCCTTTGGCGCAGCTTCCTTGACGGTCTTTGGTGCACCATCAACCAGATCCTTGGCTTCCTTGAGGCCAAGACCGGTCAGTTCGCGAACGGCTTTAATGACCGACACCTTGTTGGCGCCGACTTCAAGCAGAACGACATTGAACTCGGTCTTCTCTTCTGCAGCGGCAGCGCCTGCACCGGCACCGCCACCAGCAGCGGGAGCTGCCATGGCGGCTGCGCTGACACCAAACTTCTCTTCGATGGCTTTCACCAGGTCGTTGAGCTCGAGGACCGTCATGCTATCCAGCGCGGTCAAAAATGCGTCTTTATCGAATGCCATTTTGATTTCCTAAAAAAATATCTATCAACAGTTGGAGACAAAGGCCATGCGCCGGGGCGCAACAGACTGTCCCTCAAGGTCTATCGTTCAAGCCGCTACAGCTTCCGGGGCAACTTCAGCGTCTGCTGCAGGGGCGTTGCCACCACCTTTTTTCGCCGCCAGCGCGCCCAGCACAACGGCCGTACGCGAGATAGGCGACATCAGCAAGCCACACACCTGAGCCAGCAACACTTCTTTCGAAGGAATGTTGGCCAGTTGCTTCACGCCGTTCACGTCCAGGGTTTTGCCACCGAATGCACCACCACGAATCACCAACTTGTCGTTGGTTTTCGCGAAGTCAGCCACTACTTTTGCAGCGGCAACAGCATCGACGGAAAAGCCGTAGATCAGCGGGCCGGTCATCTGGTCGCTCACGACTTCGAATGCACTACCAGCCACGGCACGGCGGGCCAGAGTGTTCTTCAGAACACTCAGGTTCACGCCTTTGTCGCGGGCCTGGCTGCGCAGACGGGTCATGTCAGCGACCGTGATACCACGGTATTCCGCCATCACGAGCGTTTGAGCTTTAGCGGCGAGGCCGGTCACTTCATCGATGACGGCTTGTTTCTCACTGCGGTTGAGACTCAAGGTCTACTCCTTAAAAATTACCTTCGGGCGAAAGCTTTCGCTTCATCCCTCCAGCAAGCTCTTGTTCAGCGACCAACTGTTTTCAGATTCTTTTCAAAACCATTCAAGCAGCGGGACCGCCATCTGCGTTGGGTGTCTTTTGACGATTAAGTGCGGCCTCTCAGCCTCACGCCAACGGTCCTGGATGGCCTGCCAGAGAGAACCCCGGCAGCCCACCACATCGAGTCGCCCTCGCGGGCAACTCAAATTTCTACACTCACGCCGCGATGGTTTGCGTATCGACGCGAACGCCCACACCCATCGTCGAGGAAACAGCGACTTTCCTCAAATACACACCCTTGCTGGTGGCCGGCTTGGCCTTGGTCAGCGCATCGATCAGTGCGGCCAGATTGCCCTGCAGCTTGTCGGTATCGAACGAGCGCCGGCTTTGGCGTTCTTCACAGCAGTGGCGACATCGGGCGTCACGGTGCCGACCTTCGGGTTGGGCATCAGGCCGCGGGGACCAAGAATCTGGCCCAGCGTACCAACGATACGCATCGCGTCGGGCGAAGCAATCACGACGTCGAAATCCATCTTGCCGGCCTTGATGTCGGCGGCCAGATCGTCCATGCCGACAATGTCCGCGCCAGCGGCTTTGGCTTCTTCAGCCTTGGCGCCTTGGGCAAACACGGCTACACGCTTGGTTTTGCCGGTGCCGTTAGGCAACACGACGGCACCGCGAACAACCTGGTCCGATTTTTTGGCATCAATGCCCAATTGCACTGCGACGTCGATGGACTCATCGAACTTGGCGACGGCGAACTGTTTGACAAGGCCCAGGGCCTCGGGCAAAGCGTAAAGCTTGTTGCTGTCGATCTTGTCGCCGACAGTCTTCTGACGTTTGGTCATCTTGCTCATACAACACCTTCGACCGTCACACCCATGGAACGGGCCGATCCGGCAATCGTACGAACTGCAGCGTCAAGATCAGCGGCAGTCATGTCTTTCATTTTGTGCTTGGCAATTTCTTCCAGCTGGGCGCGGGTGATCTTGCCCACTTTCGCGGTATGCGGCGTGGCCGAGCCCTTGTCGAGCTTGATGGCCTTTTTGATCAAGGTGACCGCCGGTGGCGTCTTGATGATGAAGGTGAAGCTCTTGTCGGCGTAAGCCGTGATCACCACGGGCAGCGGCAGGCCCGGCTCGACACCCTGGGTCTGCGCATTGAATGCCTTGCAGAATTCCATGATGTTCAAACCACGCTGACCCAAAGCGGGGCCAATCGGGGGGGACGGGTTGGCCTTGCCAGCTGGCACTTGCAGCTTGACGAAGCCGACGATTTTTTTCGCCATACTTTTCTCCTTACGGGTGATAGCGCCCGAACACCGCTACAACGCAGGTTCAGGCTCCCCGGGGGTTACACAACTCAAAAGGGTTCTTGCGAACCTGCCGCGCCGAGTTGCAAAGCGCAGAATTCATTCAATCAGTTTGAGGGCCTGGCAGTGCAGCGATTCGCGCCTGCACCCGGCCAAGCCGCAAATTTCCGGTTGTCAGGTTTTCTCGATCTGGCTAAATTCCAGCTCGACGGGCGTGGCACGGCCGAAAATCGTGACCGAGACGCGCACTTTGTTCTTGTCGTAGTTGACTTCTTCCACCGTGCCGTTGAAATCAGTAAACGGGCCATCCTTCACACGCACGTACTCGCCGGTTTCAAACTCCACCTTGTGGCGCGGCTTCTCGGTACCGACCTGCATCTGGCTGACAATTTTCTGGACATCTTCCTCGGAAATCGGAGCCGGGCGGTTCTTGGCACCACCCACGAAACCAGTCACCTTGTTGGTGTGCTTCACCAGATGCCAGCTTTCGTCGTCCATGACCATCTCCACCAGGACATAACCGGGGAAGAAACGACGTTCGGTCGTTTTTTTCTGCCCGTTCTTGATTTCGACAACTTCCTCGGTCGGGACCAGAAAGCGCCCGAACTTGGACTGCATTCCCGCACGGTTGATGCGCTCCGTGATATTGCGTTCGACCGCCTTTTCCATGCCGGAATAGGCGTGAACGACATACCACTGCATACCGGGGGTTGGCTGGAAGGACTCCGCAGCCGCTTCGCCGGAAACTTCTGCGTTCACATCACTCATTATCTTTTCCACCCTAAGATCAGGTCGTAAAACACCCACTCAAGCGTCTTGTCGGTCAGCCACAAAAACAGCGCCATGACAACGACGAACCCAAACACGTAGGCCGTCATCTGAAGTGTTTCCTTGCGCGAAGGCCAGACAACTTTCTTGACCTCACGCCATGAATCGCGGCCAAAGGCTACAAACTGCTTGCCGGGCTCCGACGTCAGAAAAATAACGGCCGCCGCAACGAGGCCGGCAATCAGCGCACCCCACTGCACCAGCTGCCCCTGCTTGCCTAGCAGGTAGAACCCCGCCAGCGAGACCAGCACGAGCGCCACAGCCAGACCCAGCTTGGCCTTGTCTGCCGTTGTGCTGACGGTTTCAACTTGAGTAGAAGCCATGTTTGCCGGATTTCCTGTTCAATCTTGCGCGCCTTCTCAGACGCTTAGGCCCACCTGGAGCTTTCACTCGCGGCGGGCCTCGTTTTTCTATTGCATCCACCAGATCCATCAAGGGCTCAAGAGAACGTCTCGACAGCCAGGTGGCAGGGGCAGTAGGAATCGAACCTACAACCTTCGGTTTTGGAGACCGACGCTCTGCCAATTGAGCTATACCCCTACAACAACCCTATAAAACCTTCAAAAGCCAATCCAAAAAGGACAGATCCGGCAGGCTCGCGCGCTGTGGTCCATCCCGCCAAATCAGGCAATGATCTTGGCCACAACACCGGCACCAACCGTACGGCCGCCTTCGCGGATCGCAAAGCGCAGGCCTTCTTCCATGGCAATCGGGTTGATCAGCTTGACGGTGATCGACACGTTGTCGCCGGGCATGACCATTTCCTTGCCTTCGGGCAACTCGATCGCGCCAGTGACGTCCGTCGTGCGGAAGTAGAACTGCGGGCGGTAGTTGTTGAAGAAGGGGGTGTGGCGGCCGCCCTCGTCCTTGGACAAGACATAGATCTCGCCAGTGAAGTGGGTGTGCGGCTTGATC
>NCGI01000457.1 GCA_002256925.1 Polaromonas sp. 28-63-22 | reverse complement strand
CTTGTATGTCCCGTTGAAAGCAAGACCGCCGCAAAGAGCGCGATGGCCGGTGCACGAGCTTAGGCGGTCAAAAGCCTGCCGGTCGGCCTCGTTCGCCGCCCGTGTGCGATCTTTGGTAGGGCTGTGCGATGATCGCGCAATGGCCATCTTGAACACCAGCGCGGGCAGCAGCGCCGCTTTTCCCATCGCCAAGGCCGACAGGATCGAAGGCATGGCCAAGGGCATGGCGGTGCTGGAAAGTTTCGATACCCAGCGCCAGCGCCTGAACGCCACGCTGGCGGCCGGCCGTGCGGGCATCACGCGGGCTGCGGCGCGGCGTCATTTGCTGACGCTGACGCACCTGGGCTATCTCGAAACCGACGGCAGCTACTTCTGGCTGTCGGCCAAGGTGTTGCGCTTTTCGGGCAGCTACCTGGCCACCGCCCGCCTGCCAAGGGCCGTGCAGCCCGAACTGAACCGGCTGGCGATGCAGACGCAGGAGTCGTTTTCGGTGGCGGTGCTCGATGGCGCCGAGGTCGTGATCATTGGCCGCAGCGGCATGGAGTCGCGGAGTTTTGGCGATGGCCCGCAGGCCGGGTCGACCGCCTTGCAACGGGTTTTGCCGAGGGTGACCGCCTATGGGCTGCATCTGGGCGCACGCCTGCCGGCACACGCCACATCAACCGGCCGGGTGCTGCTTGCGGCGCAACCCAAAGGCGAGGTCAGCGCGTGGCTGAAGGCCCGGGGAGAAGCCGGCGGCTTGATGCGGCTGACCCTGCACACCACCACCGACGCGCGCAGACTTCGCGCCGTGATCAACCAGGTGCGGGTGGACGACTACTGCGTGGCCAGCGAGGAGCACGAGCTGGGCGTGCATGCGATGGCGGTGCCGCTGCGCAATATGCAGGGGCACACGGTGGCTGCGCTCAATGTGGTCGCCTCGCCGCAGCGACTGGGCGCGGACGCGCTGCGGCGGGATTTGTTGCCCTTGCTGCTCGATGCGGCGCGGGCGTTGCGGGGCTTGTTGTGAGAGAGGTCTGAAAAGGACGGAGGGGCGCAGAAGGTTCTTGTGCCATGACAGCCTTGTTCAGCGCCTGGGGTTCCGGCCCTGTGAAGCATGCACCGTTCGCCCTGAGCCTGTCGAAGGGTTTCGAGCGGCTCAGCCCGAACGGAAACCTGAACTTTCATCGGGCCGGCGCAACCGTTAAACCCCCAGATACTGCTGCAGCAACGCCGGCTTGGCATGTAGTTCGGACGAGCTGCCTTCAAACACCACCTCGCCCTTGACCAGAATCACATTGCGGTCGGTGATTTGCGTGACGTGCTTCCAGTTTTTGTCAACGATGACGCTG
>NCGI01000456.1 GCA_002256925.1 Polaromonas sp. 28-63-22 | reverse complement strand
GGCGCGCATCGGTGATGGAGGTTTTGCGGACTTAAAAGTTCAAACACTTTTTGAAGGCATAAGCCGTATTATATATCGGCTCGAAAAACAGTGCAGGCGGTCTGACCACGCGGTAGCCGGGGTTCTGGCGGGTCCACCCCTAGCCCCTGCCGACAGGCCGAACCCAATGCAGCGGCATCGAATAAATTTATGCTAGGAGTGCCTATAGCCCCTTATGAATAGTGCGCAAGCAGCTATCAAAGCGATAGCGAGTTTGCCTGCCAGGCGTCAGTGCCGCTTTGCGCCGGACGTCTTCACAGCCCGGGCCCGGCGAGCGGCCTCGACGGCGCGAAACTGCGCCAACGCCCCGCTGCCCATGAAGGCTGTGCGCACGATCAGGTTCAAATCCCTGAGCGTCCTGGAGAGCAGGCATGTGTACAGCGCCGGGCAGACGGCCAAGACAGCGAGCGGCGTTGACCAGCATTCAGGATGGCGCCTCCGGCGGTTGAACCGGGGTCACCGTGGCGACACCGTTTTATCAGGAGCTTCCCCGATGCCGCACGGGGTGCCTCGGGTTAGGCTCTAATGACTCAAGCCCTGCCTGGAGAACCATTTGTCCGATCTGTCACCTTCCCCTGATTCCGCCACCGCAGCAGCGCCATTGCCTGCGCGGCAACCCGCGCACTACAAAGTCTGGCCAAAGCGCCTGCCGCACAAAATCACGCCGCCCGCCATCTCCTTGTGGCACAACCTGGCGGTCAGCGCGCTGCGGTTTCCAGACAAGCCGGCGCTGGTGTTTTTTGACAGTGTGCTGACCTACCGCGAGGTCATGCAACAAGCTGAACGGCTTGCCACCACGCTGCACGGCATGGGCGTGCGCAAGGGCGACCGCGTGGTGCTGAACATGCAGAACTGCCCGCAATGGGTCATTGCGCACTTTGCCATCTTGCGGGCCAATGCGGTGGTGGTGCCGGTCAACCCGATGAACCGGGCCGAAGAGCTCAAGCACTACATCCTTGATCCGGATGCGAAAGTGGCCATCACCACAGCCGATCTGGCCGGCGAGCTGGCCAAAGCCAACGACCAGCTGGAGCCGGCGCAGCGACTGGCGCACATGATCGTCACCCATTACAGCGACGCTTTCGATACGCGCCCTGAGGCACTTCCGGCCGCCTGGCGCGACTGGCTGGTCACCCGGCATGCGCTGCCAGCCCTCGCCGGCGGCCGCGTCACCAGCTGGGGCGATGCGCTGTCCGCGTCTGCCGATGCCGTGCTGCCCTACACCAGTGGCACCACCGGCCTGCCCAAGGGCTGCATGCACACGCATGCCAGCATCATGCACAACGCGGTCGCCACCTGCTACTGGGGCAACAGCACGAGCGAGAACGTGGTGCTGTCGGTGGTGCCGATGTTTCACATCACCGGCATGGTGTCGGTGATGCACGCGTCGATTTACGGCGCCTCGACGCTGGTCATCATGCCGCGCTGGGACCGCGAACTGGCCGGCAGGCTGATCTCGCGCTGGCGCGTCACGCACTGGACGAACATCCCCACGATGGTGATTGACCTGCTGGCCAGCCCGAACTTTGCAAGCTTCGATGTCAGCAGCCTGGTGTATATCGGCGGTGGCGGCGCTGCCATGCCGCAGGCGGTGGCGCAGCGTTTGTGGGAGCACTACGGCCTGCGTTTTGCCGAGGGCTACGGCCTGACCGAAACGGCGGCGCCCTCGCACAGCAACCCGCCCGATGCGACCAAGCAGCAGTGCCTGGGTGTGCCATTCATCAGCACCGATGCCCGCGTGGTTGACCCGCTGACGCTCAAGGAAGTGCCGCAGGGCGAGCAGGGCGAAATCGTGATGTGCGGGCCGCAGAATTTCTCGGGTTACTGGAAACGCCCGGAAGCCACCGAGGCCGCCTTTTTTGAACTCGACGGCAAACGATTTTTCCGCTCCGGTGATCTGGGGCGCGTCGATGAAGAAGGGTATTTTTTCATCACTGACCGCCTCAAACGCATGATCAACGCGTCGGGTTTCAAGGTCTGGCCGGCCGAGGTGGAGGCCCTGATGTTCAGGCACCCCGCGATTCAGGAGGCCTGCATTATTTCGACCCGCGACGCCTACCGTGGCGAGTCGGTCAAGGCCGTGGTGGTGCTGCGCGCCGAGGCCAAAGGCAAGACCACGGAAGACGACATCATCAACTGGTGCAAGGACAACATGGCCGCCTACAAATACCCGCGCGTGGTGGAGTTCGTCGATGCGCTGCCCAAAAGCGGTTCGGGCAAGGTCATGTGGCGTGCGCTGCAGGAGGCCGAGTCTGAACGGTCGTAACCGCCTGTTGCGGTGAAGTTAAGCATCAAATAGGGCTCAAGCCCAGGTGGAATGTGCGCGAGCAGCTATTGAATTGATAGCGACGTGGTGGTTTTTCCGTAACCTGCATCCGACGCCGAGGCGCGCCTGCACGCACAGAACGCCACGCCGAAGTCGGCTGGGCCTCCTGCGTGGCTAAGCCGGTTCGCGACCTGCGTCTGCAAGGTTTCTGGAGGGCTCAGTGCCAGCTAAGTCTGGCTTCGTATTCTCCAATCACGCAAATTTCTGCGTGCAA
>NCGI01000455.1 GCA_002256925.1 Polaromonas sp. 28-63-22 | reverse complement strand
GGCGAGGCGGAACATCTGGTCGCAACGATGGGCCTGCTGGCGGTGCCGGGTGGCTCCATCAACGTGGTGCCCGGCCGCTGCCAGTTCAGCCTGGACATTCGCGCCACCACCGACGGCGTGCGCGACGCCTGCGCTGCCGATGTGCTGCGCGAGATCAGCCGCATCTGTGAACGTCGGGGCGTTGCCTACACGCTGGAAGAAACCCTGCGCGTGCCGGCTGCGCCCAGCGCGCCGCTGTGGCAACGGCGCTGGGAACGCGCGGTGCAGGCCTGCGGGCTGCCCGTCTTTGGCATGCCCAGCGGCGCCGGCCACGACGCCATGAAGCTGCACGACATCATGCCGCAGGCCATGCTGTTCGTACGCGGAGAAAACGCCGGCATCAGCCACAACCCGCTGGAAAGCACCACCAGCCACGATATGGCGCTGGCCATCGAAGCCTTCAACCATTTGCTCGCTGATCTTGCGGCCGACAACTGATGACACCCTCCACCGACTACGACAAACTCGACGCCTGGATCGACGCGCACTTCGACGAAGAAGTCCGCTTTCTTCAGGAACTCATCCGCGTGCCGACCGATACGCCGCCAGGCAACAATGCGCCGCATGCTGAACGCACGGCTGACTTGCTCAAGGCCTTCGGATTTGACGCAGAAAAGCATGCGGTGCCGCAGGCCGAGGTCGAGGCTCACGGGCTGCAGTCCATCACCAACCTGATCGTTCGCCGCAACTACGCGAACCATGGCGCAGGCCTGACCATCGCGCTGAACGCGCACGGTGATGTCGTACCCCCGGGCGACGGCTGGACCACTGATCCCTACGGCGGCGAGATCAGGGATGGTTCGATCTACGGACGCGCCTCGGCTGTCAGCAAATCAGACTTTGCCAGCTTCACGTTTGCCATCAGGGCGCTTGAATCGCTGCAGGCAACGCTGCAGGGCGCTGTGGAGCTGCATTTCACCTACGACGAAGAGTTCGGCGGCGAACTCGGGCCGGGCTGGTTGCTCCGGCACGGGCTGACCAGGCCCGACCTGCTGATCGCGGCTGGTTTTTCGCATGAAGTCGTCACTGCGCACAACGGCTGCCTGCAGATGGAAGTGACGGTACACGGCAAGATGGCCCACGCCGCCGTGCCGCATACCGGCGTCGATGCGCTGCAGGGCGCGGTGCATATCCTCAATGGGCTGTACGCGCAAAACATCACCTACCAGCAGGTCACGTCCAGCGTTCAGGGCATCAGCCACCCTTACCTGAACGTCGGCCGTATCGAGGGCGGCACCAACACCAATGTGGTGCCCGGCAAAGTGACCTTCAGGCTGGACCGCCGCATGATTCCCGA
>NCGI01000454.1 GCA_002256925.1 Polaromonas sp. 28-63-22 | reverse complement strand
GATTGCCGATGCCGTGACTGAATTTTCCCACCAGCGCGCGCTGATTGGCGCGGACCGCGAAGCGCAGGCGCTGAACCAGCGCATCGGTTTTCTGGCGCATGAGTTGCGCAACCACCTCAATACGGCCACGCTGTCGCTGCGCCTGATCAAGTCCGGCCAGGTCGGCTTCTCGGGCGCGATTGGGGACGTGCTGGACCGCAGCCTGATTGGCCTGCGCACCATCATCGACCGCTCCCTGGCCGAGGTGCGGATGACGCCCGGCATGTCGATCCGCCATCAGGTCATTTCTGTCGCAGACCTCTTTGCCGAGCTTCGCATTTCGGCGGCGCTGGAGGCGCAGGCGCGGGGCTGCCCGTTTTCGGCTGCGGCGGTGGATCCCGATCTGGCGGTGATGGCTGATCGCGACCTGCTGCTGGCGGCCATCGGGAACCTGCTGCAAAACGCTTTCAAATTCACGCAGCCGGGCACCAAGGTCACCCTGACGGCCGAGGCGGTGGGCGACCAGGTGCACATCGAGGTGCAGGACCATTGCGGCGGGCTGCCGCCGGGCAACCGGGAAGATTTTTTCAGGCCCTTCAGACAGTACGGGGCAGACCGGAGCGGCGTCGGCCTGGGGCTGTCGATCGCCAGGCGCAGCGTGGAGTCCAGCCACGGCACCCTGAGCGTGCGTGACCTGCCGGGCACGGGATGCGTTTTTTCGATCAGCTTGCCGCTGCACCACCCATCCACGGCCACCAGCGCCTGACGGGTCGGGCATTGTTCTTCTAGCCTTGTGACCCGCGCGCTGGCATAAAGCTCTCGCGCTTTCCTACATGCGCTGCTTTTGAAACCTTACAGAGCCGGCCTGTGGTCGGGGACACAGTGGTTTCATGCGAAAAAAACAAGCTCCAAACAGCGCAGATTCTTCGGCCAAAACATCACTCATTCAGGCAGGCGCACCCGAGACGCCTGCAACATCTGCGGCTGGCAAGGGCGTGCCGCAGAAAACGCAACGCGAACAGGCGCCGCTGCCGGGCCGCCAGACCACGCCGCACGATGCGGCGGTCGAGGCCAGCGCCGAACTGCCGCATGATCGCGACCAGTCCACCGACATGACCGCCGCCACACCCGACCCAGCCATTCACCAGGCGGCCAAAGACCTGAAGCGCGGACTGAGCGACACCAGCAAGGGCGCGGAAATGGACAAGGCCTACCGCAAGCTCGGCGCTTAGACGCGGTGCTGTTCATTGAAGCGCTATCACTCCGTTCGCCCTGAGCTTGTCGAAGGGTCGTGCCAGCGCAAAAAGGCTTCGACAGGCTCAGCCCGAACGGTGAAGGGAACAGCTTTGGTCCCAGGC
>NCGI01000453.1 GCA_002256925.1 Polaromonas sp. 28-63-22 | reverse complement strand
GCCAAAGAGATCAAGACGCTGATAGGCGACTCCGTTGACAAGGTCGAAGAAGGCAGCAAACAGGTAGCCCAGGCCGGCCAGACCATGGACGAGATCGTCGGCAGCGTCAAGCGCGTGACCGACATCATGGCCGAGATCACGGTAGCCAGCCAGGAGCAGACGTCAGGGATCGAGCAGATCAACCAGGCGATCACCCAGATGGACCAGGTGACGCAGCAAAACGCCGCCTTGGTCGAAGAAGCCGCAGCAGCGGCTGCCTCACTGCAGGAGCAGGCCAGTGGCTTGCTGCAGGTGGTCAGTGTGTTCAAGCTCGATCAGTCAGCGCTGCAGGGTCATCGGTCGGTGGAACCCCAGCGCATGACTGCTGCGCAGTCCGCACCCAGACAACCACCGCGCGTCAAGCATGCCATTGCTGCGCCGCCGCGCAGGTCAGCCGCAGCACCCGCACTGGCTGGCGCTGGTGGGGATTGAGAAACGTTCTGAAGTAAGTACACCTAAAAATACCCCACTTTTACCTGATTCTCCGGAGTGCATTTGATGAGCGACATTGAAAAATACCTGAACAACCATTACCAAAGGGCCGACCGCATCATGCTGCCGGTTTTGTGGTTGCTATTCGTCATGGCGCTCGCGTTGTCCGGCTGGAACGACACCCTTCAGTGGGCGCTGCTGATTGGTTTACCTGCAGCGGTCATTCCAAGCGCCATGACATTTGCATCACCCGGTTCGCTGATGACGCGCACCTCTGTCGCAGCCGCACTTATGGTTTTTGCAGGCCTGCACATCCATCAGGCGGCGGGAACCTCCGAGCTTCATTTCGGCATATTCGTCCTGCTTGCTTTTTTGCTTGTTTACCGCGATTGGGTTGTCATCCTTGTTGCGGCAGCCGTCATCGCGGTGCACCACTTCAGCTTCAACTATCTGCAAGAGTGGGGCTACGGCGTGGTGTGTTTCACGAAGCCAGGGCTGGGCATTGTGGCAAGTCACGCTGCCTATGTGGTTGTGGAGGCGGCAGTCCTGTCTTATCTGGCCGTGTTGATGCGGCGTGAAGTGGTGCAATCGGCGGAGCTGGATGTGCGCGTCATTTCGCTTTCTGCAGGCGGCACAGGGGCAATTGATCTCTCCATGCCCCCGTCTAGCGCGCGAAGCAAAAGCGCCCAGGATCTGGATGGCATTCTGGGAATGCTTCACAACGCGATTTTCAGCGTCAGAGAAGTAGCAACCACCATTGCCGCAGCATCGACCCAGATCGCCGCCGGCAACATGGACCTGTCATCGCGCACCGAAGAGCAAGCGAGCTCGCTCGAGGAAACCGCAGCGTCGATGGAAGAGCTGACTTCGAC
>NCGI01000452.1 GCA_002256925.1 Polaromonas sp. 28-63-22 | reverse complement strand
TGATTTCCTGTTTGGCCCCTGGGCATTGGCGATGGCCCATGCCCGGCTGACCGACACGCGCAACCAGGTCGATCCGCAGGGCCTGGGCCTGGCGGTGCCGGACCTGATCTGGAGCGCCAAGCGGCAGATGACGATGCGCCAGCCGGCCAAGCTGATCGAGATGATCCCCGGCCTGCTGGCCAGGCTGCACGCCGGTCTGGACCTGCTGGGCAAGGACCCGCGCGAGAGCGAACCCTTTTTCAAGGGCCTGATGCGCCTGCACCAGCCCGTGCTCAAGCTGCGCCGGCTGAAAAGCCAGCGCGACGCCGAAGAATCGGCCGACGCGCCGCTGGAGCCCGAAGCGATGCCCGCCACGCCGGAGCAGCGCCGCGCCCGGGCCGCCGACCAGCCCTGGATGGGCCGCAGTGATCTGGCCGCCGCCGGGTTCGAGGACACGCTGCCGAGTCTGCACGGGGAGCTGCAGGAGTCTGACGGTGAGGCGTACCCGTCCCCCGACGAGCCCGCGCAGGCTGGCATCGATCTTCTGGCGGCAACCGATGGCGGCGATGCGGGCGCGAGTGGGCCTGAGAGCGTGGCTGAGGGCGAGAGCCACGGCCAGGGAGCGGGCGAATCATCGCCTGCGTCGATCCCTGACCAGAGTGACGCCGAAGCTACGCTGCTCAGCCTGCGCTCGGGCGCCTGGGTCGATCTGTATTCGCGGCGCCGCTGGTTGCGCGCCCAGCTGGTCTGGGCCAGCAACAAGGGCACGCTGTTCATGTTTGTCAGCCACGGCGGCCGTGCCCATTCGATGACCCGGCGCAGCTGCGAACGGCTGATCCGCGAGCGCCTGCTGCGGCCGGTCAATTCGCAGGGCGTGGTGGCGCAGGCGCTCGATGCGGTGGCGTCCCGGGCGGCCTCGCGGTCACCGGCCAACGCGCCGTCCGACACCTGACGCCGCACGCTCAGGCCTGCCAGACGCCGTAGCCGGCTTCGCGCAGGCCGATACCCAGCTCGACTTCCATGTCACGCGCGCCTTCGTAGGGCATCGGGTTGTACATGGCGTACAGCGCAGGCAGCAGGCGCACGCCGAAGTCGCGCACAAAGCGGTTCGACTGGATGCCGGCCTTGTGTTTGTCAAAGCGCAGGTCCACGTCGAGCCCGGTCATGCCGACATAGACGAAGGGCTGGCCGGTGCGGTAGTCAGGGTTGCCGCGCCGGAAACGAAACACCTCCCACACCTCGGGCGCAAGCTCGACGACGTACACGCTGTAATGATGGCCGCGCGGCGACTTCATGCCAACGAAGTGCCGAGGAATTCATGGGACGCGGGGGACCGGGCTGACAGCATGGCCTGACTGTAGCCTGAAGCAC